>NZ_JBFAQK010000006.1:0-207625 GCF_040677245.1 Streptomyces kurssanovii | reverse complement strand
ACTCCACATTTTTTCTTCTCACTGTTTTTTTTTTTTGTTTTTTTTTTTGGGGGGGCGGGGGGGGGGGGGGCGGGGGGGGGGGGGCGGGGGGGGGGGGGGGCCCCCCCCCCCCCCCGGGCCCCTGGGGGAGTCGTCCGGTCCCGCCTGCGCCCCGCCCCTCCGGGCGGGGCGGGGTGCGGTGATGGCACGTGTACGTGGCCCGGGCCCGGCTGCACGGCCGGTACTCGCCGAACCCGCCGCGTCACGCCGGGCCGTCGAGGAGGGCCAGGTGCACCTCGCGGAGGCGGTCCGGCTCCGCGATCACATCGATCTCGGTGATCCTGTCGTCCTCGATCGTGAACTTCAGGACCAGGAAGAGCCGGCCGCGCGGTGCCATCACCAGGCCGACCGAGCCGTTCACCAGGGCCGGTTCGCTGAAGCGGACCCGCTCCGACGCGGCGGACGCACCCCTGGCCACGGCCTCGGCGCCGTGGAACTCGAGCGGCTCCGGGGTCGGGCCGACGGCCCGGTCCGCGCGGAAGACGACATCCGGATGGAGCACGGCGACCAGCGCGTCGAAGTCCCCGCCGCGGGCGGCGGCGAGGAATGCCTCGACGACCCGGCGCTGCCGGGTCCGGTCGGTCTCCGGCTCCGGGGCCGTACCCCTGACCCGGCGGCGGGCGCGGCTCGCCAGTTGCCTGGTCGCGGTGGGAGAGCGCTCGATCATGGGGGCGATCTCGTCGAAGGGCACGGCGAACATGTCGTGGAGCACGAACGCGAGCCGTTCGGCCGGAGACAGCATGTCGAGCACCACCAGCAGCGCCAGCCCGACCGAGTCGGCCAGCAGTGCCTCCTGCTCCGGGTCGGGTCCGTCCGACGTGCCGGCGGCCGAGGGCTCGAGCGGTTCCTCCCGACGCCTTTCGCGGGTGCGGAGCATGTTCAGGCACACCCGTGCCACGATCGTGGTCAGCCATCCGCCGGGGTTCTCGATGTCACTCGTCTCCGCGCGGTCGACGCGCAGCCAGGCCTCCTGCACGGCGTCCTCGGCCTCGCTCGCGGAGCCGAGCATCCGGTAGGCCACCGCGTGCAGGCGAGGCCGGTGCTCCTCGAAGTGCTCCTTCGACCATGCGTGCTCGTCCACTGGGTCTCGTTCCTTCCTCGGGGCGTCATGGAAGTAGACCCCGTGGAGCGTGCCGATGTGACAGCAGCCGGTGGCGGGCGTTTGCGGTAGGGCTTGTTGGAGTCTGTTGGAGAAGTCTCGTTCAAACCCTTGACGACATGCCTGGTTGAGGGTGAGATCCAAGCCTCGCGTTCGGTTGTGTTGGGTTGCAGCCCGAGGAGGCAACATGGCGCAGTTATCGGTGTCCCGGCGGAGTCTGCTGAGGGGCGCGGCGGCAGGCGCCGGCGCGGTCGCGTTGCCCGCGGTGCTCGCCGCGTGCGGAAGCGGCCCCGGAGGCGACGGCAGAACCGTCCGTCTGGGGTCCAACTCCTCGGACCCGGTACCGAAGAAGGCGTTCGCCGCCGCCTTCGCCGCCTACGAGAAGCAGTCGAAGGAAGGGCGGAAGGTCAAGGTCAACACCGTCGACCACAACACCTTCCGAGAACATCAACCGCTATCTCCAGGGCAAGCCCGACGACGTCTTCATGTGGTTCGCCGGCTACCGCATGCAGTTCTTCGCCAAGAAGGGACTGCTGCACGACATCAGCGACATCTGGCGGTCGTACGAGGGCTTCTCCCCGGCGCTCAAGGCGCAGTCGACGGGCGAGGACGGCAAGCAGTACCTCACGCCGTACTACTACTACCCGTGGGCGGTGTTCCACCGCCGGAGCGTCTTCGAGGAGCGCGGGTACGAGGCGCCCCGGACCCTCGACGAGTACATCGCGCTGGCCAGGCAGATGCAGAAGGACAAGCTCGTCCCCATCGCGTTCTGCGACAAGGACAGCTGGCCCGCGATGGGCACGTTCGACTACATCAACATGCGGACCAACGGATACGAGTTCCACCGGCGGCTGATGGCCGGCGAGGAGGCGTGGACCGGCAAGGAGGTCCGGGAGGTCTTCGACACCTGGCGCAGCCTGCTTCCGTACTGCCAGCCCGCGGCCAACGGCCGTACCTGGCAGGAGGCGGCCACCAGTCTGCAGAAGAAGGAGACGGGGATGGCCGTCTTCGGACTCCCGCACCCCGGCCAGCAGTTCCCCGCGGAGGAACAGGGCGACATCGACTTCTTCCCGTTCCCGGTGATCGATCCCGCGCACGGCCAGGACGCCGTCGAGGCGCCCATCGACGGCTTCCTGCTGGCGAAGAAGTCCAAGTCCCTGAAGCAGGACAAGGTGATGGAGAGCGCCAAGGACCTGCTCGCGTGGCTCGCCACGGGTGAGGCCGAGGACATCTACCTCGCGGGCGACCCGAACAACATCGCCGTCAGCGACAAGGCCGACACCTCGAAGTACACCGCGCTCCAGAAGAAGGCCGTGGAGCTGGTCTCCGGCGCGAAACAGATCTCGCAGTTCCTGGACCGTGACACCCGGCCGGACTTCTCCTCGGTGGTGATGATTCCCGCCATCCAGAGCTTCATCAACAACCCGAAGGACGTGGACGGGCTGGTCAACGGCATCGAGCGGCAGAAGAAGACGATCTTCGCCGCCGACTGATGCCCACCGTGAGGGAACGGGAGGCACCGCCCGTGCCGACGAACACCGTCAAGCGACGGCGACGGTTCACCCGCCGCGACGCCTCCGTCATCGGAGTGCTCCTCGGCATACCGGTCCTGCTGGACGTCTTCGTCGTCTGGGGCCCGACCCTCGCGTCCGTGGTGCTGTCCTTCACCAGCTGGGACGGCATCGGGGACATCTCCTGGGTCGGCACGGACAATTACGAGAACCTCTTCACCAACTACCCGGCCTTCTGGCCGGCCGTCCGCCACAACGTGCTCTGGCTGCTCTTCCTCGGGCTCGTGTCGACGCCGTCCGGACTGCTGCTCGCCGTGCTCGTCGACCGGGGCGTGCGGTTCAGCCGTTTCTACCAGTCGGCCCTGTACATGCCCGTCGTCCTGTCGCTGGCCGTCGTCGGATTCATCGCCCAGCTCGTCTTCTCGCGTGACCAGGGCGCACTCAACGCCGTTCTGGGAGGCGGCGGCAACCCCACCGACTGGCTCGGCGACCCCGACCTGAACATCTGGATGATCCTGCTGGCAGCGGCCTGGCGTCACACCGGATATGTGATGATCCTCTACCTCGCCGGGCTGAAGGCCGTCGATCCGTCCCTCAAGGAAGCGGCAGCCATCGACGGCGCGAGCGGGACGCAGACCTTCTTCCGCGTCGTCCTGCCGACCCTGCGCCCGGTCAACATCATCGTCGGCGTCATCACGGTCATCGAGGCCCTGCGCGCGTTCGACATCGTCTACGCCGTCAACAAGGGCCGCAACGGCCTCGAACTGCTCTCCGTCCTCGTCACCGACAACATCATCGGCGAGGCGAGCCGGATCGGGTTCGGCTCGGCCATCGCCGTGGTCCTGCTGCTCGTGTCCATGGGGTTCGTCGTGACGTTCCTGGTCCAGGAGATGCGTGGGGAGAAGAACCGATGACCCTCGACACCGCTCCGCCGCCCGGCCGCACCCGAGCGGTGGCCCCGGCACGGAGCCGGCGCCGTCGTGGGCCCGGCCGGTACGGGGTGCACGCCTTCCTGATGGCCGTGTCGCTGGCCTTCCTCGCCCCGCTGATCCTCGCGGTGTACGCCTCCCTGAGGCCGTACGAGGAGACCTCCGAGCACGGGTACTTCTCCTGGCCGGACAACCTGTCCCTGGACTACTACCAACAGGCCTTCACCGACTCGGGGATGACGAAATACTTCGTCAACACCCTGATCATCGCCGTCCCCGGGGTGCTGCTGGCGCTCTTCTTCGCCTCGTTCGTCGCCTTCGCCGTCGCCCGGCTGCGGCTGCGCGGATCCCTCGTCCTGCTCATGCTCTTCACCGCCGGCAACCTGCTGCCCCAGCAGGTCATCGTCACCCCGCTGTACGTGCTGTTCAACCGCATCCCGCTGCCGTACTGGATGTCCGACTCGATGACGATGTTCGACTCGTACTGGGCCGTGGTGCTGGTGCAGACCGGCTTCCAGACCGGGTTCTGCGTCTTCGTTCTCGCCAACTTCATGCGCACCCTGCCGCAGGAGATCCTCGAGGCGGCGATCGTGGACGGCGCGGGCGTGTGGACCCAGTACTGGCGGGTCACGCTGCCGCTGTGCCGGCCCGCGCTCGCGGCGCTGGGCACGCTGCAGTTCACCTGGATGTACAACGACTTCCTGTGGGCGCTGGTCTTCATCTCGGACGGCGACAAGCTGCCCGTCACCTCGGCGCTGAACAACCTGCGAGGCCAGTTCTTCACGGACTACAACCTGCTGGCGGCGGGATCCGTGATCGTGGCGCTCCCCACGCTCGTCGTCTTCCTGCTGCTCCAGCGCCACTTCATCGCCGGGCTCACGCTGGGCTCCACCAAGGGCTGAGCCTCGGGGCCGTCACCAGTCCCGCTCCGAGCTCTGCTGCTGCGGCACCACGACCAGGAACGCGTCCGCGTCCAGGTCCATCACGACCTCCGCCGCGAGACCCTCGTCCCTGCGGTGGCGGGCGTACTCCTCCGCCTGCCGACTACCCCGCGGATCACCCGCCGGGAACTTCTCCAACACTGTGCGACGCATGACGCACTCCCTCGTCTCTCCCGCTCCAACGACGGTCCCCGGCAGGTGTCACGGCCCGGCCACAGTTGGAGTGCCCGACCGGCCAACCGGTTCCGGTACCGGGTTTGCGTGGCAGGGTGTTGCGGGCAATCCACTGTGGGCTACGGAAGAGGGGGACCCGTGATCGTCTGGATCAACGGTGCGTTCGGAGCGGGCAAGAGCAGTACCGCACGCGAACTGATCGACCTGATCCCGAACAGCACACTGTTCGACCCCGAACTGATCGGCGCGGGCATGCGCCACCTGCTGCCGGCCAAGCGGCTGGCCGAGGTCGGCGACTACCAGGACCTGCCCATCTGGCGGCGGCTCGTGGTGGACACGGCGGCGGCCCTGCTGGCGGAACTCGGCGGTGTGCTGGTGGCGCCCATGACCCTGCTGCGCCAGGACTACCGAGACGAGATCTTCGGCGGCCTCGCCTCGCGCCGGATAGCGGTGCGGCATGTGCTGCTGGCACCTGCTGAAACGATTTTGCGCGAGCGGATAGCCGCCCGTGAAGCGTGCCCGGGCGACGCGGAGGAGAGCGAACGCGTCCGCCGGTGGGCCGTCGGGAACATCGAGCGCTATCAGGCGGCGCTCGGCTGGCTGGCGGGTGACGCGCACGTGATAGACAACAGCCGCCTCGACACCCGGGCGGTCGCCGCGGCCGTCGCCGAAGCCGTACGCACGGGCGCGGCACCGGTCAGCGACATCGTCCAGACGCCCGAACCGGCGGCCGAGACCCTCGCCGCCGGTGTGCTGCTCTTCGACGCACACGACCGGGTGCTCCTCGTCGACCCGACCTACAAGCCCGGCTGGGAGTTCCCCGGCGGCGTCGTGGAGCGCGGCGAGGCGCCCGCCCGCGCGGGCATGCGGGAGGTCGCGGAGGAACTCGGCATCGAACTGGCCGAGGTGCCCAGGCTGCTGCTCGTCGACTGGGAGCCGCCGGAGCCGCCCGGCTTCGGCGGACTGCGGCTGCTGTTCGACGGCGGCCGCCTCCCCGAGGGCGACGCCGGACGCGTACTGCTCCCCGGCTCCGAACTGCGCGGCTGGAAGTTCGCCACCGAACACGAAGCGGCCGCCATGCTGCCGCCCAACCGGTACCAGCGGCTGCGCTGGGCCCTGCGGGCCCGCGAGCGGGGAACGGTCCTCAACCTGGAGGCGGGCGTCCCGGTCGGCGGTTCCTGACCCCTGGAGCCTGCTTCGGACCTTGCTCGGTCCCGAGGGGCATGGCACGCACGGGTGTGACGGGCCGCGTTCGTCGACGTGACGGGCGACTGCGTCGACGCCGGGGCAGGCGGCACCGCTCCGAGAGCGGATGGAGGCGTGGCGGGATCAAATCAGCTGAAGGACCCGCCCCGGAAGGAATGCCATGCTGCTGGAGAACAAGACCGCCATCGTCTACGGCGGCGCTGGAGCGATCGGCTCCGCGGTCGCCCGCGTCTTTGCCGGCGAAGGCGCCACGGTCCACTTGGCCGGACGCACCCGCGCACCTCTGGAGGAGCTGGCCGGCACCATCGCCGGATCCGGGGGGCGCGTCGAGGTCGCCACGCTCGACGCGACCGACCGCGCCGCGGTCGAGCGGCACGCCGACGCCGTCGCCCGGCACTCCGTGGGAATCGACATCGCCTTCAACGCCACTTCCAACGACGACCTCCACGGCACCCCACTGGTCGACATGGCCCACGAAGACGTGCTGCGCCCCGTAACCAAGGCGGTCACCACCCACTTGACTCTGGCCACCGCCGTCGCCCGCCACATGATCCCCCGCCGCACCGGGGTGATCCTGGCCATGGG
The DNA here is from genome assembly GCF_040677245.1 of Streptomyces kurssanovii. Classification (NCBI taxonomy): domain Bacteria; kingdom Bacillati; phylum Actinomycetota; class Actinomycetes; order Kitasatosporales; family Streptomycetaceae; genus Streptomyces; species Streptomyces kurssanovii. Next base: position 201,141 of record NZ_JBFAQK010000006.1, on the reverse strand, counting down.
CGGCGGCCGAGAAGCCATCCCCGGCCTCGGCGGCTCCCATATCGCCTGGTCCGCCCTCGCCGGTCTGTGCCGCCAGCTCGCCTGCGAACTCGGCCCCCACGGCATCAGGGCAGCCTGGCTGCTCTCGCCCGGCTCGCCCGATCCGTCCGTCCCGCCCGAGGACGACCCGGAGGCGACCGCGACGCTGCTCCGCCGCCGGCCCCGTCTCGAAGACGTCGCCTACGCCGCGGCCTTCCTCGCCTCCGACCGCGCGCCGACCATGACCGCCACAGAGGTCAATGTCACCGGCGGCGCTGTCGTCGACTGAACGCACTCGCCGAGCAGTCCCCGTCCCACCTCGCCACGAACCCACGAGCCGCGTCGCACGACCATCACGCCGCTGACCGGCGTCCTCAGCCGGCGGCCGACCCGGCCGCGGCCAGCAGCACCGCGGCGGCGTCCTCGGTGAGCGGCTCCCCGTGCCCGAAGCAGACCGTGGACGGCGCGAGCGACGCGAGGCGGCGCATCGACGCCAGCGCCGCCGCCCGGTCCACGTTGAACACGCCCAGCATCACCTCGCCGACACCGGCGACGCAGTCACCCGTGAACAGCACCCCGTGGGCCGGCAGATGGAGGCCGATCGAGCCATCCGTGTGCCCGGGGGAGTGCACCACCCGCGCACCGTCACCGAAGTCCAGCACGTCGCCGTCCTCCAGCTCGCGGTCCACCCGGGTGGGCGGCGCCGGCGGCACGGTCAGACCGTGCTCGTACAACGGAATCTCCCAGTCCAGCAGGACCGGTTCCGGCACCGGCTGCTCGCCCCGCACCACCGGGGCGTCCAGCCGGTGCGCGAGCACCTCGGCGCCGTACCGCTCCGCCAACTCCCCGGCCGCGCCCACATGGTCGCGGTGGCAGTGCGTGAGGACGATCCGCCGGATGCGCGCCGGGTCCAGCCCGGCGCCACGCAGCGCCCCCTCCATCAGGGGTGCGCTGCCCACGTGTCCGGCATCGACCAGCGTGAGATCGTCGCCGTCGCGCCACACGTACGCCTGACCGATCGGGAAGCGGAACATGTACAGCCGCGGCGACACCTCGATGAAGTCCATGCGGCGAACCTACGCAGGCGCACCGGCCCGCCGCACGGATCTCTGCTCTCGGCAGATCCCGGAGGTCAGCTCCGCTTCGACCGGGCGTAGTTGCCCAGGAACAGCGCCTCCGTGACCGACATCCGCTCGAGCTCCGAGGGCGACACGCTCTCGTTGACGGCGTGGATCTGCGCCTCCGGCTCGCTCAGGCCGATCAGCAGGATCTCCGCGTCCGGGTACAGGGCGGCGAGCGTGTTGCACAGCGGGATCGAGCCGCCCATGCCCGACGCCTGCATCTCCTCACCCGGGTACGCCACCTTCATCGCCTCGGCCATCGACGCGTACGCGGGGCTCGTCACATCCGCACGGAAGGCCTGGCCCTGGCCGATCTGCTCGACCGCCACCCGCGCGCCCCACGGCGTGTGCGCCTCCAGGTGCGCGGCCAGCAGCTTGTGCGCCTCCGCCGCGTCCTGGCCCGGCGGCACCCGCAGGCTGATCAGCGCCCGCGCGGACGCCTGGACCGACGGCGTCGCGCCGACCACGGGCGGGCAGTCGATGCCCAGCACGGTCACGGCGGGACGGGCCCAGATCCGGTCGGCGACCGTGCCCTCGCCGATCAGACCCACCCCGTCGAGCACCTTGGCGTCCCTGCGGAAGTCCTCCTCCGGGTAGGCGAGCCCGTCCCACGTCGCGTCCGCCGCGAGCCCGTCCACGGTCGTGGAGCCGTCCTCGTCCCGCAGCGAGTCGAGCACCCGGATGAGTGCGGCCAGCGCGTCCGGGGCCGCGCCGCCGAACTGCCCGGAGTGCAGATTGCCCCCGAGGGTGTCGATCTGCACGCGCAACAGCGTCATGCCGCGCAGGCTCGCCGTGACCGTGGGCAGACCGACACGGAAGTTGCCCGTGTCGCCGATGACGACGGCGTCCGCGGCCAGCAACTCCGGGTGTGCCTCGGCGTACTGCTCCAGACCGCCTGTGCCCTGCTCCTCCGAGCCTTCCACGATGACCTTGACGTTCACCGGCACGCCGCCGTTCGCCTTGAGGGCGCGCAGCGCGAGCAGGTGCATGATGAAGCCGCCCTTGCAGTCCGCGGCCCCCCGCCCGTACCAGCGGCCGTCCCGCTCCGTCAGCTCGAACGGCGGCGAGATCCACGCCGCCTCGTCCAGTGGCGGCTGCACGTCGTAGTGCGCGTACAGCAGCACGGTCGGGGCGCCGACCGGGCCGGGCAGGAAGCCGTAGACGGACTGGGTGCCGTCGGGCGTGTCCAGGACGGCCACGTCCGTGAAGCCCTCCGCGGTCAGGGCCCCCGCCACCCATGCGGCCGCAGCCTCGCACTCGCTCTTCGGGAACTGCGCCGGGTCCGCGACCGACTGGAACGCCACCAGTTCCGCGAGCTCCGCCTTGGCGCGGGGAAGCAGCGACGCGACGGTTTCTGCGATCGGTACGGCGGTCATGGGCACGCTCCTCGAGGGCACGACGTTGTGCGATGTGTGTACGGCGAATGTGTGGTCGATCCTCCCACAAGGGGTGGGAGGCGACCGCGCCGTAGGATGCCGTCGAGAGCTTGGGCCACAGGTCGGATCGGGAGCAGAAGTACATCGTGAGCAGCGAGAACGATGCCACCGGAGCAGAGGCGGCAAATGAGCTTGGCGACCCCGTGTGGGACGTCGTCGTGGTCGGCGGAGGGCCCGCGGGGGCGTCGGCGGCCTACGCGGCGGCGGTGACCGGCCGCAGGGTGCTTCTGCTGGAGAAGGCCGAACTGCCCCGCTACAAGACCTGCGGCGGGGGGATCATCGGACCGTCCCGTGACAGCCTGCCGCCCGGCTTCGAACTGCCGCTGCGTGATCGGGTGCACGCGGTGACCTTCTCGCTCAACGGCAGGCTGGCCCGCACCCGCCGCTCCAAGCGGATGCTCTTCGGCCTCATCAACCGCCCTGAGTTCGACGCCGGTCTGGTCGAGCAGGCGCAGAAGGCCGGAGCGGTGCTGCGCACCGGCGCGACGGTGTCCCGCGTCGAACAGCACGGACCCGCCGTGCCGGACCGGCGCACGGTCGCCGTGGTGCTGTCGGACGGGGAGACGGTCCTGACGCGCGCGGTCGTCGGCGCCGACGGCAGTGCCGGCCGGATAGGCGCACACGTCGGTGTGAAGCTCGACCAGGTCGATCTCGGGCTCGAGGCGGAGATCCCGGTCCCGGCGACGGTCGCGGAGGACTGGGAAGGGCGGGTCCTCATCGACTGGGGCCCGATGCCCGGCAGTTACGGCTGGGTGTTCCCCAAGGGCCGGACGCTGACGGTCGGTGTGATCTCGGCGCGCGGCGAAGGGGCTGCCACCAAGCGGTATCTGGAGGACTTCATCGCCCGGCTGGGGCTCGCCGGCTTCGAGCCCGCCATTTCCTCCGGTCACCTGACACGCTGCCGCAGCGACGACTCGCCGCTCTCCCGCGGCCGGGTCCTGGTCTGCGGCGACGCGGCCGGGCTGCTCGAGCCGTGGACCAGGGAAGGCATCTCGTTCGCGCTGCGCTCCGGGCGGCTCGCGGGGGAGTGGGCCGTACGGATCGCGGAGGCCCACGACGCCGTCGACGCGCGCAGGCAGGCGCTGAACTACGCGTTCGCCGTCAAGTCCGGGCTCGGGGTCGAGATGGCGGTCGGGCGGCGGATGCTCACCGTCTTCGAACGGCGGCCGGGACTGCTGCACGCGGTCCTGACCGGGTTCCGGCCCGCATGGAAGGCGTTCGCGGACATCACCCGCGGCTCGACGACGCTGGCCGGCCTGGTGCGCACGCACCCGCTGGCGCGGCGTGCGCTGGACGTCCTGGACAAGCGGGCGGCGTCACAGCCCGCGCCGTGAGCCCTCCCGGGCGCGCCGGTCGCGGTGGGCGGCCCGGCCTCGGCTCACGCACACCGAGCGGTACGCGGCTGCGCGTGGCCGGCAGTCCGGCCCGCCGGTGGGGGCACCGGGTGTCGCACGGCGGGGAATCCGGCACGGCCGGGCGCGCACCGCGGTCGCGGCACGCACCCTGGTCGCGGCGCGCGGCGCGCGCCGCGCGGCCCCGGCCCGGTCCGGTGCACCGCTGGGTCCGGCCGCACCGCCCGTCTTGGCGCGCGTACCGGTGCGGGCCGGCGCAGGCGTTCGCACGGGCGTCACCCCGTGACGGTGATCCGGAAGACGGGGTGCCGGTGGGCCGCCGCGAGCAGCTCCTCGTCCGTGGACCGGGCGTCGACCTCGCCGAAGAAGCGGCCGACCTCCCACCCCCAGCGCTCGAGGTAGGTGCGCAGCAGCTCCGGCTTCTGGTCGTCGGGGAGCTCCACGGCGGTGAACTGCTGCGTTCTGCGGCCGACCTTGAGCTGCCCGCCACCGGCGGCGCGGAGGTTGCGTACCCACTGGGAGTGGCCACGGGCGGAGATCAGGTACGGGCCGCCGTCGTAGGGCAACGGGTTGACGGGGATGGCGCGCCACTCCCCGCTGGTCCGGCCGCGGACGGAGAGCTCCGCCGTGCCCATGAGGCTGATGCCCCGGCGGGCGAGCCAGCCGACTGCGTTGTTCAGGATCGTGTCGAACCGGCTGGGCTTGATGTAGTGCGCCTGCGGCATGGCGTTCTCCCCTGTGCTGGACCGGTTCGTCCGGTGTCCTGATCCGTGACCGGCGATTCATTTCGAGAGCGGTGCTCTCGCTTGAGATCAGTGTGCACGCTGGATGACAGCAAAGCAAGAGCACTGCTCTCGTTGTTGGCTACTGCTCTGGAACGTGACAGAGTGTCCCACCATGAGCACCATCCGAGGGGCCAGGGAACGGGCCCGCACCGAGATCACCGCCGCCATCAAGGACGAGGCCCGCGCGCAACTCGCCGCAGAAGGCGCGGCCAAGCTCTCCCTCCGCGCCGTCGCCCGCGAACTCGGCATGGCCTCCTCCGCCCTCTACCGCTACTTCCCGAGTCGCGACGACCTGCTCACCGCCCTGATCGTCGACGCCTACGACTCCGCCGGCGCCGCCGCGGAGTCCGCGCTCGCCGCGGCCCCGCCCTCGGCCGGCCACCGCGCCCGCTGGACCGCGGCCTGTTCCGCCGTACGGGACTGGGCCCTCGACCACCCGCACGAGTACGCCCTCGTCTACGGCTCACCCGTCCCCGGCTACAGCGCACCCGAGGACACCATCGCCGCGGCCTCCCGAGTCCCCCTCGCGCTCGTCTCCGTCGTCCGCGACGCCCACCGCACGGACGGTCTCGCGCTGCCGCCGCTGTCCGCCGGGCTGCGCGCGGAGGCGGAGCGCATGGCCGCGGACATCGCCCCCGACCTGCCGCCGGCCGTCGTCGCCGCGATGGTCGCCGCATGGTCGCACGTCTTCGGGACGATCTCCTTCGAGCTCTTCGGCCACTTCAACAACGTGGTCGCGGACCGGAAGGCCTTCTTCGAGCACACCGTCACCCGGATCGCCCACGAGGTGGGACTGCGGGCTCAATCCGCCGGCACGCCGCCGGACAGCAGCGCCGGATCCTGACGCGGACCGGGCTCTTGGAGGCCGTCGGCCCACGGCGGCGTACTCCCCAGGGAGTACGCGTGACCGCCACGCCCGGCTGACGCCCGTGGGGACCGTGCCGGTCTAGCGTGGCCGTATGGAACAGCAGCACACCGGAGACCACGGAGGTCCGCCCTGGTCACGCGGCGGGCCGCCGTGGTCCCGGGGCGGTCCGCCGTGGAGGCGGGCCTTCGAGGACCGGCACGACAGCGCACGCGTCCCGTGGCTGTCGACCCTCGCCCTCGCCGTCTTCGTCATGGTCGGCACGGGCTTCGCCGCCGAGGGGCAGCAGGACACCCGCGAGCCGCTCGACGTGTTCGCGCGGGTCCTCCTCCTCGCCGGCCCGGCGCTGCTTCTGCTGCGCAAGCGGTATCCCGTCGCCACCGTCTTCGGCGTGTGCGCCGTCGCGTTCGTGTACTTCGCCGCCGGCTATCCGTACGGGCCGGTCTTCCTCACCATCGCCGTCGCATGCTTCGCCGCGATCGTCGCGGGGCACCGGCGCGCCGCCTGGTGGGCCATCGGCCTGCTCTGGGCCGGGCACCTGCTGATCGCGCACTGGCTGTACCGGTACCTGCCCCCGGGCGGTGACGACGCCGCCCCCTGGGGCCAGGAGGTGTTCATCACCGCCTGGGTGATCGCGATCGTCGCCGCGTCCGAGCTGGTGCGGGTGCGGCGCGAGGTCTGGGCACGGGAACGTGCCGAGCGCGCCGCCGCGGAACGACGCCGGGCGGACGAGGAACGGCTGCGCATCGCCCGCGAACTCCACGACGTCCTCGCGCACTCGATCTCCGTCATCAACGTCCAGGCGGGGGTCGGCCTCGCGCTGCTCGACTCCGACCCGGAGCAGGCCCGCAGCGCCCTGACCACCATCAAGGCGGCGAGCAAGGAAGCCCTGGGCGAGGTACGCCAGGTCCTCGACACGCTCCGCACCCCCGGCGACGCGCCCCGCGCCCCCGCCCCGGGCCTCGACCGTCTGCCGGAGCTGGTCGAACAGGCCGCCGGCGCCGGCCTCACCGTCGACGTCGAGCGGGTCGGGGAACCGGCGGCGCTCGCGCCCGGCACCGACCTGGCCGCCTTCCGCATCGTCCAGGAGGCCCTGACCAACGTCGTGCGGCACTCGGGCTCACGCACCGCCCGCGTGCGGATCGCGTACTCGCCCGGCAGGCTCGCCCTCCAGATCGACGACGAGGGGCCCGCGACGGGGTCCGACGCCGGCGGCAGCGGCAACGGTCTGATCGGAATGCGGGAGCGGGCCGGCGCGCTCGGTGGCACCATCGAGGCGGGTCCCCGGCCGGACGGCGGTTTCCGGGTCCTCGCCGACCTTCCCGTGCAGGCCAAGGAGTCGCAGTGATCCGTGTCGTGCTCGCCGACGATCAGATGCTGGTCAGGGCCGGCTTCCGGGCGCTGCTGGACGCCCAGACCGACATCGAGGTCGTGGGCGAGGCGTCCGACGGCGAGGAAGCGGTGCGCCTGGTGGGCGAACTGCGCCCGGACGTGGTGCTGATGGACATCAGGATGCCGCTCATGGACGGCCTGGCCGCCACCCGCCGGATCACGGGCGACGACCGCCTGGCGGACGTGAAGGTGGTCGTGCTCACCACTTTCGAGCTCGACGAGTACGTCTTCGAGGCCATCCGCTCGGGCGCCTCCGGTTTCCTGGTGAAGGACACCGAACCGGAGGAACTGCTGCGCGCGGTAAGGGCGGTGGTGGAAGGGGACGCGCTGCTGTCGCCCGGCGTGACACGCCGTCTGATCGCCGAGTTCGCCGCCCGCTCCAAAGGCCCCGCCGAGGCCCAGGGGCTCGGCGAACTCACGGAACGGGAACGGGAGGTCATGGCCCTGGTCGGCATCGGCCTGTCCAACGAGGAGATCGCCCGTCGTCTGGTCGTCAGCCCGCTCACCGCCAAGACGCACGTCAGCCGCACCATGGTGAAGCTCGGTGCCCGCGACCGGGCCCAACTCGTCGTCCTCGCCTACGAATCGGGCCTGGTGCGCCCCGGCTGGCTCGGCTGAGACACGGCCCGCCGCGGGTTTCCGCGAACGCCGCCCGGGAGGGGCGTGCAAGCACCTGGACCTCTGGGCGTACATCCGGCACCTCGGTGTCGACGACCGGGACGCCGTGCGTCACCTCGGTGGCGACGATCGGAACACCGTGAGTTCGGGACCGGACATGGCCGCGCCGGAGGAGGGTCTCTCCGGTCACGCCGTAGTGGCGTTCGCCGGAATGGTGACCCGCAGGCGGGCGCGACGGCGATACGGACGGATCCGTACCCCCGGCCCGCCGCCCCCGTGCTGAGCTGGGGATTCGTACTGGACGGCAGGAGCCGTACGGGCGTACCGTCCGCAGGCGGCCGCCCGTGTGTGCGTCCGCTCGCGTCCACGCGAGGGGCCTCTGGGGAGGGGTTCCCGTCCATTCACTTTCTGGGGGGCTGCTCCGCCATGCTGCTCTGTTCCGACTGCCGTAGACAGACGGCGCCGACCGAGGACGGTCGCTGTGCCGACTGCCTGTTCACCAAGGCGGCCGCGGGAACGGCGGCGGTCCCTTCGTCCTTGACGCCCGCCCCGGTGCCGGCCGCCGCGCTGCCGCGCTCGCCGCTCGGGCTGGGGCGCGCCGTGATGGTCCTGCTGGGTCTCGTGGTGCTCACCGACATCGCGTCGATCGGTGCGCTCCTCAATATGCGCGCGCTGTTCGCGGACACCGAGTTCAAGCCGTTCGCCACGTACACGGTGGAGGAGGGCGAACAAGCGGACCAGCTCATCTACTGCACCACCTCTTTCCAGATGATGGCCTTCCTCGTCACCGCGGTGGTCTTCATCATCTGGTTCCACCGCGTCACGAAGAACGCGGCCCTCCTGGCGCCCGATGTGCTCACGCGCGGCACGGGCTGGGCGATCGGCGCATGGTTCATTCCGATCGCCAACCTGTGGATCCCCCGAAGCATCGCCGCGCAGGTCTGGACGGCGAGCCGTTCCCTGCCGCACGCGGGCGACGAGCACCAGCCCCGTACCCCGGTGAACCTGTGGTGGGCCGCCTACCTCGGGAGCTGGCTCGTCATGAAGGTGGCCGAACGCCGGTATGTGGCGGCAGAGGCGCCGCTCGACGTCGTGTCCGCCACCGAACTGCTCGTCGCCGCCGAGGCGTTGGACATCATCGCCGCCGCGCTCGCGGTCCGGTTCGTCCACAGGCTCACGGCCATGCAATGCGCCGCCGCGGCATCCCGGCCGAACGCACCCCTCGCCCCGGCCACCGTTCCTGACAAGGAGCGCCGGGGCGGCGGCCATCGCTGACCGCGACCGCCCCGGAGTGAGCGCCGGGACTACGACCAGGTGATGCCCGACTGCTCCCGCCACAGGCGCGCAAGCCCGGCGTCACCGGTGACGGACACGGCGTCGAGGGGAAGCCGGTTCCACAGCGTCAGATACAGGCGCTCCGCGGTGCCGCTGACCTCGCAGTCGGCGGGGCCCTCCTCCGTGCGTCCGGTACGCGGCGGCTCCGGGGACAGCCGTACGGTCCACACGTCGCCCGTGTCCGTGGTCCTGACGCGCAGCACTCTGGGCGTCTCGGTGCGCACCCGGCTCTTGCCCCGGGCGTGGAACGCCGACAGCAGTTCGTCGATGCCGTCCACGGCGAACTCGGGCGCGACGTCACCCGGGTCGCCGCCGGCCGCGGACCGGGCGTCCGCACGATGGACGGCCGTCTCATGGGCCTGCCGCCGTGCCCAGAAGTGGAGCGGCGACGGCGCGGGCAGGAACGACCAGCAGTCCACGTCCGGCGGAGCCTCGCTGAGTGCGCCCACCAGCAGCCCGTGGCCCTCGCGGAACCATTCGAGCAGCTCGTCGCCGTCGAGATCCGGTTCACCGGCGTCCGGGCGGTACTCGGTGCAGCCCTCCGCGACGAAGACCGTCGCCCAGCGGTGCACCATCCCCGTGTGCCGCAGCAGGTGGCGCACCTGCCACGCCGGGCAGGTGGGCACCGCGGCGTCCGGCCCCGCCTCCTCGGCGGCGAGGGCCATCAACTGGCCCTCCTGGACGAGCGACTTGATCAGGGCAGAGGTCTCCATGACGCCGATTGTGCCAGCGGACCGCCCTGCTCTCGAGGGGGCGCCGTCAGACAGCGGGCGGGCGGATCGCGCCCGTCATGCTCCTCCGCAGCCGGGTGAAGGCGCCGAGGGCGGTCCGTCGTGCGTGCATGGCTTTCTCCCGTGTGATCGCGGTTCCATGCCGCGACGGCCGGACCGGGCAGCCAGAGCAGCGCTACTCGACCGCCTTGTGCACGGCGGCGCCACGAGCGCCGTACGCGATCGCCGCGGCGCAGGCGGCGAGCACGGCCACCGTCGTCAGCGCCACGGGCAGCGAGAACCAGTCGGCGAGGAAGCCGATCGCGGGCGGGCCGAGCAGCATGCCGCCGTATCCGAGGGTCGACGCGGCGGCGACACCGCCGGGACCCGCGAGCTCGCCGGCCCGTCCGACGGCCACGGGGAAGATGTTCGCCAGGCCCAGCCCCGCGACGGCGAAACCGGCCAGGGCCACCCACACCGAGCTCCCGAGGGCGCCGATCAGCATGCCGACGGCGGCCGTCGCCCCGCCGAGGACGAGCGTGCGGGTCTGGCCGAACCGTTCGAGCATCGCCGTGCCGCTGAGCCGCCCGACGGTCATCGTCAGCGCGAACAGGGAGTAGCCCGCGGCGGCGAGACCCGGGTGGGCGTTCAGGTCCTGCTCGAGGTGCAGCGCGCTCCAGTCGGCCATCGCACCCTCTCCGTACGCGGTGCACAGCGCGATCACGCCGAAGAGCACCACGAGCCGGCGGGTGCGGCCCTCGAGGCGGCGCGGTGCGGGGGACGCCGTCGGCGTCCCGGCCGTGGGCGCGGGGTGGCGGAGCAGTAGGGGCCCGGCAACGGCGGTGACCACGAGCCCGATGCCGGTGAGGGCGAGCAGGTGGACGGTGGGGGACAGGCCCCCCGCGACGAGGCCGCCGAGACCCGCGCCGAGCATGCCGCCGAGACTGAACGCCGCGTGGAAGCCGGGCATGACGGGCCGTCGCATCGTCCGGACGAGATCGACGGCGGCGCTGTTCATGGCGACGTTGATTCCGCCGTAGGCGGCGCCGAAGACGAGGAGTACCAGGCCGAGCGCCGGTGCGGAGTGCGTGAGCGGCGGCAGTGCCATGCTCAGGGACAGCAGCACGGCACTGACGACGGTGACGGAGTGGCTGCCGAAGCGACGGCAGAGCCGGCCGGTGAGGGTCATCGTGACGACGGCGCCGGCCGAGACCCCGAGGAGGGCGAGGCCGAGGTCGCTCGCGGACGAGCCGGTCTGCTGCTTGATCGCCGGGATGCGGACGACCCAGCCGGCGAAGAGGAAGCCGTCGAGGGCGAAGAAGACGGTGAGGGCGACGCGGAGGCGGGACAGGGAGACGGGGGCGGGGTCTCCGCCGGGTCCGCCCGGTACGACTGTCCGGAGTTTGTTTAGTAGCGGCACAAAGTGAGGATAGGGGGTACGGCCGGTTCCTTTCAAGGCGGCCGGATTCCCCGCACGGCAGCGCTCGCACCTCCGGGATCATGGGAGACTCGCCTCCATGAACGGCAAGGCGACGACCACCAGGACGAGACTCGAGAGGGGCCGCAGTGCACTCGGCCCCGCCCTGGAGCTGGTTCACACCGGACGTGCGCCCACGCGTGCCGTGCTCACGGCCGAGCTCGGTGTCACCCGCGCCACCGCCGGGGCCGTCGCGGCGGAACTGGAAGCGCTCGGACTGATCCGCGTCGACTCCCGGCCCGGCGCGGCGGCCGGCTCGCAGGGCCGCCCCTCCCATCGGCTGTCCGTCGACGACACCGGCCCGGTCGTCCTCGCCGCACAGGTGCACGCCGACGGGTTCCGCGCAGCACTCGTCGGTCTCGGCGGCCGGATCGTCGCCACCGCACCCGGCTGCGTCACCGTTCAGGCCGACCCCGCCCAGGTGCTCGGCGAGGTCGTCGACGCCGGCGCCGAACTGCTGCGCCGCAGCGGCCGCCGCTGCGTCGGCGCCGGACTCGCCGTGCCGTCCGCGGTCGCCGAACCCGAGGGAACCGCACTGAACCCGCTGCACCTGGCCTGGCCGGCCGGGGCTCCGGTGCGGGAGATCTTCGCCGGGCGGGTGAGTGCGGCGGGCATCACGGGACCCGCCTTCACCGGCAACGACGTCAACCTCGCGGCCCTCGCCGAACACCGGCACGGCGCCGGCCGGGGCGCACAGCACCTGCTGTGCGTCGCCACAGGCCACCGCGGCGTCGGCGGTGCCCTGGTGCTCGACGGGCGCCTGCACAGCGGAAGTTCCGGACTGGCGCTCGAGGTCGGGCACCTCACGGTGAACCCGGAGGGCCGCCCGTGCCACTGCGGCAGCCGGGGCTGCCTCGACGTCGAGACGGACCCGCTCGCCTTCCTCACCGCGGCCGGCCGCAACCCCGGCCCGGAGGTGTCCCTGCTGCAACGGGCCAGGGACCTGCTCCGCGAGGAGTACGGCGACCCGTCCGTGCGCGCCGCGGCGGAGGAGCTCATCGACCGGCTGGGGCTGGGGCTTGCCGGCCTCGTCAACATCCTCAATCCGGACCGCATCATCCTGGGCGGTCTGCACCGGGAACTGCTGGACGCCGACCCCGACCGGCTCCGGGCCGTGGTCGCCGACCGCAGCCTGTGGGGCAGAAGCGGCGGCGTCCCCATCCTGGCCTGCACCCTCGACCACAACAGCCTCGTCGGCGCGGCGGAACTCGCCTGGCAGCCGGTCCTCGACGACCCGTTGGGCGCGCTCGCCTGACGGCACGGCCCGAAGACGCCCGCCGGTTCCGTCCGGACACACGCACCTCCGCCGGCCCGCCCCGGTGCTCCCTTCCGCCCGCGCCGCCCGGGCCCGTTGCCCGGCGCCGCCGCCCGGTCCCGTCACCCGGGCCGTGTCGCCCGGCCGCTCACGCCGGCCGTGTCGCCCGGCCGCGTCGCCGGGGCCGTGTTGCCCGGCCGGCGGCCGCCGCTCGGCGGCCCCCCGTAAGCCAGGAGCACCGGGCGGCCGCGGGCGGGGGCCACCCGTCCGGAGGCACACCGGCCGGTTCGTCGGCGGTTTCGGGTAGGCCACGACATGTGAGCTACGACCCCGCCCGCCCGCACCGTCTGCTGCGTCTGTGGCGCAAGCTGGCCGAGTCGCCTCTCGGGGTCGGCTGGAGCCGTGGCCGCCGACTCGAACTGATGCACCGTGCCATGGGCTTCGCCGCACTCGGCTTCCTGACGCTCGTGCCGCTGCTCATCGTCGTCGCGGCCACCGACCCCGCGAGCGGCCAGGGCTTCGCCCGGTGGATGAGCCAGGCGCTGGGGCTCGCGGAGTCCTCGCAGGACGAGGTGGAGCGGCTGTTCGGTCTGCCGCGCCAGGCGCTGCAGCGGACCACCGCCTTCGGTCTCGCCGCGCTCGCCGTCTTCGGGCTCACGTTCGGCTCCGCGGTGCAGACCACGTACGAGAAGGTCTGGGACCTGCCCGCCGCCCGCTGGCACACGATGTGGCGGCATGTCGTGTGGCTGGGGATGCTGATCGTCTACCTGATGATCTTCGTGAGTACGCCGCTGCCGGGGGAGTCGCTGCTGTCGGCGGCGATCGGGGCGATCGGGGACCTGGCGGGCACGGTGCTGTTCTTCTGGGCCTCCCAGCGGGTGCTGCTCTGCGGGCGGGTCCGCTGGCGGGCATTGCTGCCGGGGGCCGTCGCGACCGCCATCGCCCTGCTCGGGCTGCGGGTCTTCTCCCAGCTGGTCTTCTCGCCGCTGATCGCGTCGAACGCCGTGACGTATGGCCCGTTCGGCACGGTTCTGGTGGTCCAGTCCTGGCTCGTGGGCGTCGGAGTGGTCGTCTACGGCGGCGCGATCGCGGGGCGCGTCGGCCATGAGATGTGGGCGAGGTGGCATCTGGCGCGCAAGGGCGGGGGCCCGCCGCATCGGTGATCACCAGTGCCGGCCGCGCGGCAGCGCCGCGCGCTGCGGCTGCGAGAGGTGCAGCACCTGGTAGCGATCGCCGTCGGCCCCCGGCCGGTCGTCGGCCCAGAGCGTGACGTGGAGGAGCTCCCAGTGGCGCGGGTCAACGGCGAGCGCGGCGCAGACGACCCCGTCCAGCGCGGCGAGCCGCTCCGTCTCCCGTACGGCCTCGTCCACCAGCGCGGCGGGCGCGGCGCCCGGTGTCAGTGCGAGGCGTCGCCGGACGGCGGTGCGCGGGCGGCGCCCCGCGGCGGGGCCCTCGTGGTAGGCGAGTCCGGTGAAGTGCCGCACCTCGGGCCGCCCGAAGTCGTCGACGATGCCCTGGAAGCCGGGGCCCCACAGGAAGCGGTTCATCCCCTCCGGCGCCGCCCACAGGTACAGCGGCGCGTACTGGTTCACCGGCGAGTCCGCTCCGCGTTCCCGCACCAGGTAGGCCTTGAGCCCGAGGCCCGGGAAGTCGTCGAGCAGATGCCCTCGTGTCGCGACCCGCTCGCGGATGATCCCCATGTCGTAGTCGGCGGGAAGTGTGATCTCGTACTGCATCACCTGCATGCCGCGCTCACCCCCTGTCCGCGTCGGAGGGCTTCAGCAGGGCGAGCAGTCCCCTCACTCCGGCGTCGAAGGCGGCAGGAGAGCCGGACGCGCGTGCCAGTACGTAGCCGCCCTGCACGGTGGCGACGATCGTCGCGGCGACGTCGGCCGGGACGAGCGCCGTGCTCAGCTCGCCACGTTCCCTGCCCTCCTCGACGATCGACGCCAGCCGCCCGCGCAGCCAGTCGATCGTCTCGTCGACCGGTGCCCGCAGCCGGTCGTCCGCGATGACGTCCGGGTCCATGGTCAGCCGGCCGACGGGACACCCGCGCAGCACGTCCCGCTCACGCAGCAGGTAGCCGGCGAGGCGTTCGTACGCGGTGCCCGGTCCGTCGAGCGAGGCCGCGGCTGCCGCCCGCAGCTCGTCGGCCGTGCGCCGGACGGCCGCCAGCGCGAGGTCCGGCTTGCCCGCGAAGTGGTGGTACATGCTGCCCTGGCCGGCACCCGCGAGCTGCTGGATCGCCTTGGGGCTGGTGCCCACGTAGCCGCGTTCCCACAGCAGCTCGCGAGTGGCCTCGATCAGCCGTTCGGAAGTGCTCATGAGGCCACTGTACATACCAGTAGGTACAGAAGTCACGTGCAGAGGGGAAGCAGCCGCGCGCGGCCCGCGTACTCCGCGGGTGGTACGCACACTGCCGCTGGCCGTACGACGACCCGCACCCCCTGCCGGCGGGAGCCTCGAAGCGAACAAGGAAACGCACCCCATCGCCACCGAGGAGCTGATCGAGATGAACGCGCTCGCCTACGACGGGCCCGGCCCGTGGATCCTGTTCTTCCCGCTGATCTGGGCTGCCGTCGTCGTCGGAGCCGTCACCGTCCTGCGCCGCACGGGCATCTGGCGCGCCCGTCCCGCGCGGTGGCAGGGCACCCGCCCGCCCGTCGCCGAGAGTTCGCCCATCGCCGTCCTCGGCCGCCGCTTCGCCGCGGGCGAGATCGACGAGGAGGAGTACTGGCTGCGCCTGTCGGTCCTGGAGGAGCAGTTCGGCCGCGTCTCCAAGGACGGCGCGGCATGACCGGCACCGTCACCACCGGGACGGACACCCGGACCGCCGCCCGGGTCGTCGACGCCGTGAAGGTCTACGGCAGCGGCGACACCGAGGTGAGGGCCCTGGACGGGGTGAGCGTCGCCTTCACGGCCGGCCGCTTCACCGCGATCATGGGGCCCTCGGGCTCGGGCAAGTCCACGCTCATGCACTGCGCCGCCGGGCTCGACACCCTCACGTCGGGCTCGGCGTTCATCGGCGACACCGACCTCGGTGGCCTCGACGACCACCGGCTCACCCTGCTGCGCCGCAGGCACGTCGGCTTCGTCTTCCAGGCCTTCAACCTCCTGCCCACGCTCACCGTGGCGGAGAACATCACCCTGCCCATGGACCTCGCCGGGGAGCGGCCCGACAGCCGGTGGCTGGACGCGCTCATCGACACCGTCGGACTGCGCGACCGGCTGCACCACCGGCCGAGCGAGCTCTCCGGAGGCCAGCAGCAGCGCGTGGCCGTGGCCCGCGCCTTCGCGGGCCGACCCCAGGTGGTCTTCGCCGACGAGCCGACCGGGAACCTCGACTCCCGCTCCGGCGAGGAGGTGCTCCGGCTCCTCGCCGGCACCGTCCGCCGCACCGACCGCACGGTGGTCATGGTCACCCACGACCCCGTCGCCGCGGCCCACGCCGACGAGGTCGTCTTCCTCTCGGACGGACGTCTCGTCGACCGCATGGAGGCTCCCACGGCAGAACGGGTCCTCGACCGTCTCAAGGCCTTCGACGGCACCCGGCACGGAGACCCGGAGGTGTCGCCATGACCACCACCGGCGCCTCCCTGCGCCTCAGCCGGACGTCCCTGCGGGCCCACAAGCGCCGCTTCGCGGGCACCTTCACCGCCATGCTGCTCGGGGTCGCCTTCCTGACCGGCACGCTGGTCATGGGCGACACGCTGCGGGCGAGTTTCGACAGCCTCTTCGCCGGAGCCACCGGCGGTACGGACGCCGTCGTACGCAGCTCCGCCGTCGTCACCGTCTCCGGCGACGCCCAGGGCACCCGGCAGCCGGTGAAGACCGACCTCGTCGCCCGGATCGAGCGGATCCCCGGCGTCGCCGCGGCGGAACCCGACATCCGGGGCGCCGGCCAGCTCATGGGATCCGACGGTGAACCGGTCGGCGGACAGGGTCCGCCCACCGTCGCCGGCAACTGGATCCCCGACCCGGAACTCAACCCGTACCGGCTCGCGGAAGGACGCGCACCGGCCGCGAGCGGCGAAGTGGTGATCAACCGCGGCGCCGCCGACGACGGCGGGCTGAGGATCGGTGACACCACCGTGCTGCGAACCCCCGACCCGCTGCGGGTCACCGTCGTGGGCCTCGCCGCCTTCGGCGGCGAGGACGGCATGGGCCGGACCACGTTCACCGCGATGACCCTGGCCGACGCCGAGAAGTACCTCACCCCGAGGCCCGGCGAGGCGGCGTCCATCCAGGTGCGGGCCGGCCCCGGAACCAGTCAGCAGGAGCTCGTCGACGCGCTCGGAGCCGTACTGCCCGACGACGTCGAGGCGATCACCGGGGAGCAGTCCACGCGGGAGAACCAGGAGATGATCTCCGGTCAGTTCCTGAGCCTGTTCACCACCTTGCTGCTGGTCTTCTCCGGCATCGTCCTGTTCGTCGCCACCTTCTCGATCCACAACACCTTCGCCATCGTCATCGCCCAGCGCACCCGCGAGAACGCGCTGCTGCGGGCGCTCGGCGCGTCCCGCCGGCAGATCGTCGGCGCCACCCTCGTCGAAGCCGCCGTCGTGGCCGTCGCGGCCTCCGCCGCGGGCCTGCTCGCCGGCATCGGCATCGCCGCCGGACTCCAGGCGCTGTTCCCGGCCATCGGATTCCCCTTCCCCGACGGCGCCCTGAAGGTCAGCGGCGTCTCGATGCTGCTGCCTCTCGCCGTCGGCCTGCTGGTCTGTCTCGGCTCCGCCCTGATGCCCGCGGTCCGCGCCGGACGCACGGCGCCGCTGGCCGCGTTGCGCGAGAGCACCGTGGAGGACCCGGCGGCCTCACGGAAGCGGGCGTTCGCGGGCGGCGCCCTGGCACTCACCGGGATCGCCGCCGTCCTCACCGGCGTGCTCGCCGTCCCCTCGGTGACGCTCGCCGCGACCGGTGCGGCGCTCGTCCTCGCCGCGTTCGTGACGCTCGGTCCCGTCGCGGCAGGCCGTGCCGTACGCGTCATGGGCCGCCCGCTGGACCGGCTGCCAGGAGTGTCGGGCCGCCTCGCGAAGCGCAACGCCCTGCGCAGCCCCAGGCGCACCGCGGCCACCGCCGCCGCGCTCATGATCGGCGTCGCCGTCGTCTCGCTGTTCACCGTCTTCGGAGCCTCGCTCAAGGCGACCATGGACCAGACGGTCTCCCGGTCCTTCGCGGGCGATGTCGCGGTGAGCGCACCGGCGTTCGGTGCCGGCGGGAGCGGCCTGAGCCCGAAGCTCGCCCCCGCGATCGAGGCGCGGCCCGAGGTGCGCACCGCGGTCGGACTCGGTCAGGGTGTCGCGGAGGTGGACGGCGTGGGACGCCGGCTGACCGTCACCGACCCCGCCGCGCTCGCGGACGCGTTCGAACTCGGCGAGGTGCGGGGCTCGCTCTCCGCGCTCGGTAAGACCGGTCTCGCCGTGGCGGACACCGAAGCCGACGAGCACGGCTGGCGGCCCGGCTCCACCGCCGAGCTGACGTTCACCGACGGCACCCGGCAGACCTTCACCGTCCGGGCCGTCTACGAGGAGTCGGAACTCACCGGCGACTACGTCATCACCCGAGAGGCGTGGGCGCCGCACCGTGGCCAGGACTCCGACACGCTGGTCTCCGTCACCTTCGCGGACGGCGTGAGCACGGCGGACGGTGCGGCAGCGGTCGAGAGGACCGCGGCGGACTTCGGCAATCCGGAGGTGCAGACCCGTGACGAGTACGCGCAGAGCGCTGCCGGGGGCATCGACATGATGCTCACCCTCGTCTACGCGCTGCTCGCCCTCGCCGTCGTGATCGCGCTGCTCGGCATCGCCAACGCCCTCACGCTCGCCGTGCACGAACGCACCAGGGAACTGGGGCTGTTGCGTGCCGTCGGGCAGACCAGGTCACAGCTCCGGTCGATGGTGCGCTGGGAGTCGGTGCTGGTCGCGGCGTTCGGTACGGCCGGCGGTCTGGCACTCGGCGCGCTGCTGGGCTGGGTGCTCGTCGAGGCGTCGGAGGGATCGGGCGGGACGCCGTTCGCCTTCGCGGTCCCGCCGCTGCAGCTCGCAGCCGTGGCGGCGGTCGGTCTGGTGGCGGGGGCGCTCGCGGGCCGGCGGCCCGCACGCCGCGCCGCACGCCTCGACGTGCTGCGCGCCATCGCCGCGGAATGAGACGCGGCCCCTTGCCCGCCCGGTCAGCCGGCAACGGCCGACCGGGCGGCAGCCGTCTCCGTCTCCGGAACGACCGGAAGGATCTCGGCCTCCGGCGCCCCGGTGAACGGGCCGATGGTCGTCGCCCCGTAGACCGCCGCACCGGGCGGCATGGTCACGGCGGGGGAGGAGGCCGGAAGGGTGAACCAGACGACCTTGCCGCTGTCGCCGTGCGGTCTCACGCCCCAGCTCTCGCTCATGGCGGCCACCAGAGCCAGGCCCCGTCCCGAGGTGGCGGACGTGCCGAACCTGCGCACGGTCGGCATCCGGGGATCGTGGTCGTGGACGGACACCGTGAGCCGGTCGAGCAGCAGCTCGACGTCCACGGTGCACATCTTGTCCGGCTGAGCATGCCGGTGGACATTGGTCAGCAGCTCGGTGACGCCCAGCGCCGCCTGGTCGATCAGAGGATCGAGATGCCAGTAGCGCAGTTGCGCCGAGATGATTCTGCGGACCTGACCGATCCGCGACGGCAGGGCCTGGAGCTCCACCGTGCAGTGCCTGCTTGGCTGGCTGATCACGGCTGCGACTCCCCGAAATAGTCCGGAAGAAGACGAGAAAAGCGATCCAGCAGGTGGCCGACCTGCTGATCAGACCGGCGGGGCTGGATCGCAGCGTAACCGCCGGTGCACCCTGAGTGATGTGGAACCAGCGTGGACCATCGCCGAGGGGCCCGCAACTCACAGGACTTCCGCGCGTCTCAGCGCTCCGAACCGCCTGCCCCCCGCACCGCTTCGAGGAAACGCCCGGCCAGGGCGCGGGCGTCGGGCCGCCGGCTGCGCTGCCCCATGGTCAGCCGGTACCGCTTGCCGTTGAGCGTCGCCACCGTGCTGTCGTCACCCGCGAACCACGGCCGTCCCGCGGTGACCGCACGCACGGGCGCGCTCTCGATCACTCGGCCGTAACTGGTCATCAGCGCCAGCCTGCCGTCCTTGATCAGCACCTGTCCGGCCCGGGTGAGCGAGCGTGGCCAGCGCTCGATACGCACCCCCGTGGCGCTGAATTCCGGTTCTGCCATGGCCATTGCGTCCGCCCCCTTTGCAGCGACTCTCCTGGAAGTGTGCACAACTCGCGCCGTGCACACCAGTACGCCCGGCGCGGTCACGCCACAAGCTGCGCCTATGGATACCCAAAGCGAACGTTTACGCAGGTGGCGGGCTTACTGTTGCCGGTGTGGCCGGATGACGGCACCGACGACCGCAGACGGAGGGCGACGTTATGAACAGCACCGGGCAGCAGCAGGCACCGGGCGCGCCGGCCGTGACCGTCGACGTCGACCGCAGCGATCCCCACTACCGGGCTTGGCTCAAAGAGGCCGTACGCAAGGTCCAGGCCGACGCCAACCGGTCCGCCGACACCCACCTGCTGCGCTTCCCGCTCCCCGAGCAGTGGGGGATCGACCTCTACCTCAAGGACGAGTCGACCCACCCCACCGGCAGCCTCAAGCACCGGCTGGCCCGCTCACTGTTCCTGTACGGGCTCTGCAACGGCTGGATCAGACCCGGCAAGCCCGTCATCGAGGCGTCGAGCGGCTCGACCGCCGTGTCGGAGGCGTACTTCGCCAAGCTGATCGGGGTGCCCTTCGTCGCCGTCATGCCGCGCACCACGAGCGCCGAGAAGATCCGCCTGATCCAGTTCCACGGCGGGCAGTGCCACTTCGTCGACGATCCGCGCAGGATGTACGAGGAGTCCGCCGCGCTCGCCGAGCGCACCGGCGGCCACTACATGGACCAGTTCACCTATGCCGAGCGGGCCACCGACTGGCGCGGCAACAACAACATCGCCGAGTCGATCTACCAGCAGCTGCGCCTGGAGCGGTACCCGGAGCCGGCCTGGATCGTCGCGACCGCCGGCACCGGGGGCACCTCGGCGACCATCGCCCGCTACGTGCACTACATGCAACACGACACGCGTATCTGCGTCCCCGACCCGGAGAACTCCTGTTTCTTCGACGGCTGGACCCACGGCGACCCCCGGGCCAGCAGCGACTGCGGCTCGCGGATCGAAGGCATCGGCCGGCCCCGTATGGAGCCCAGCTTCGTGCCGGGAGCCATCGACCGGATGATGAAGGTGCCGGACGCGGCCAGCGTCGCCGCCGTACGGGCCATGGAACAGGCCATCGGGCGCAAGGCGGGCGGTTCCACCGGCACCGGGCTGTGGAGCGCCTTCAAGATCGTCTCGGAGATGGTGGCCGCGGGGGAGAAGGGGAGTGTCGTCACCCTCATCTGCGATCCGGGCGACCGCTATCTCGACAAGTACTACTCGGACGGCTGGCTCGCCGAACAGGGACTGGACATCCACCCGTACACGGTCGCCATCGAGGAGTTCCTCGCCGGCGGCGTCTGGCCCTGCTGACCGGCAGGGCTCGACGGTCAGCCGCTGGAACGGCTCAGCCGGCGGTCCAGATTGCGCACCGCGTCCTTGAAGGCGCGCCCCAGCCCGGGACGGCCCAGGCGCAGCACGACCCGCAGCGGCGCGGGGCCGTCGGCCGCGAACGTCCACCGCACTCGGGAGCCGGTCGGTGTCGGGGTGATCCGCCACTCCTCCAACAGGGCACGCAGACCAGGGGCGTTGGTCTGGTCGACGCGGTAGGCGTAGCGGGTGTCCGGCTCCCGCGCGAGGACCGTCTCCGTGAACACCGTCCCGCCCTTGAGCCTGATCTCACGGCCCGCGCCGTCGTCCACGGGCCGGGCGGCGGTCACCGCGGTGAACCATTCGGGCCAGCCGGCGACATCGTCGGCGAGTGCCGCGTACAACGCCTGCGGCGACGCCGTGAGGTGCGCGGAGAAGACCAGTCGCAGTGGTGCGTTCTCCACGAACTCCAGGTCTACTGGACGGAGTTGACGTGCCATGGGGGGTGGTCCTATCTCCAGCGGCGGACGACGGGACCGCACACCATAGCCGCAGCTCGCTCCGATGTCCGCCCTCAGCGCCCCGCCGGGCCGCTCAGGAGTGCGTCGAGCGCGCGGGCGAACAGCAGTCTTCCCACCCGGGCCACCAGCCGGTCCAGCAGCCGCGGCAGCAGCGCGAGGCGCAGCTCCTCCACCCACAGGACCACCGAACCCGAGTCCGTGGCATGGACCTCGATCTCGGCCCGGCCGACGACGACGCGGCCGCGCTTCTCCAGCCGGCAGCGGCCCCGCCGGCCCGCCGACGGCGGCTCCCACTCGACGATCTCCATCGGATCGTCGAAGCCGAACCGGCCCACGCCACTGCGCGCGACGACCATGGTGCCCACGCCGGCCGGCCCGGGGCCCGACACCGTGACGGCCGTCAGCGGCACCGCGGCCCCGTGCGCCGGCCAGTCGGTGACCCTCAGCCAGCACTCGGCGGCCGGCAGAGCGGTGACCCGTCCGATACGGAAGGTGCTCACACCGCTCAACCGTCCTGCGCGTCGGCCTGTTCGCCCGCCACGACGAGCGAGGGCAGATGCTCGGCGATCTCCTCGCGGACCGCCGCAGGCAGCCCCGCGTCGGTGACGAGGCTGTCCACCTCGGCGAGCCCGGCGAACGAACTGAGGCCCACCGTCCCCCACTTGGTGTGGTCCGCGACGACCACCACCCGGCGGGCCGCCTGCACGAGGTGGCGGTTCGTCTCCGCCTCCGCGAGATTCGGCGTCGACAGACCGGCCTCCACCGAAATGCCGTGCACGCCGAGGAACAGCACATCGAAGTGGAGCGAACGGATCGCCTGGTCGGCCACCGGCCCGACCAGCGAGTCCGACGGCGTGCGCACCCCTCCGGTGAGCACCACCGTCGCGGCGCCCGGCCGCTGGCCGCCCGCGCCCCCCGACCGCTGTGCCGTATGGAAGACGTCGGCCACCCGCACCGAGTTGGTGACGACCGTCAGGTCCGGCACGTCCAGCAGATGGTGCGCCAGCGCGTACGTCGTCGTCCCGCCGGACAGGGCGATCGCGCTGCCGGGCGCCACCAGGGCCGCCGCGGCGCGCGCGATGTCCTCCTTCGCGCTCAGCTCGAGTGCCGACTTCGCCTCGAACCCGGGCTCGTGGGTGCTCGCCTCGACGACCGGGACGGCGCCGCCGTGCACCTTCTCCACGACGCCCTGCCGTGCCAGAGCGTCCAGATCGCGCCGCACCGTCATGTCGGAGACATTGAGCTTGCGGGTCAGTTCGTTGACCCGGACCCCGCCGCGCCTGCGCACCTCGTCGAGGATCAGAGCACGCCGCTGCTCCGCGAGGAGGTTCTGGTTGTCGCTCACCGCCGGGGCCGGTCCTTCCTTGTTGCCGTACGCCGTCCACGCCCTCCCACGGGGCTGTGGCCAAGGCTTCTCATCCTCGCACGCGTATTGCCCGCCGGGCTCGGGGAGATTCCGTGAGAGCGGTGCGGCGGCCTGTCGTGATCCGCGATTCTGTCGCCATCGTTGCCGGGGGGTCACACCGGACCGGGCCGCGCCCGTACCGGCCCCTCGCGTTTCACCCGTTCCGTCCCGTTGTGTTCCGTTCCGGCTCGTCCCGAGATGAGGGAGTCACCGCAGTGTCCCCTGCCACCCAGGCACCGCGAAGCGGCGGTCCCGCGCTCGAGCTGCTCGTCCACGGCGTCGGCGGAGCGACCCCGCAGGACATGCTCGGCGACCCCCGTACCGTACGGATAACCGGCGACGAGAAGGCCGCCGTGTACCGCCGCACCGACGACGCGGAGGCGGAGAACAACCCCGGCGAGTACCGTGACCGGCCCATCCCCGAGGCGTACTGCTGGTCCAACCTCACGTCGGGCAACGGCGCTCGGGCACTGTGGCTGCTGCTGCTCCCGTTCATGGTCGTCAACCTGGCGCATTGGATGCGGCCCAGAGCCAAGGGAAGACGCGGCACCACTCGCCTCTACGGCGCGCTGGTGCGCCTGGTCGCGCTCAGCCTGACGGTGCTCCTGACCGCGGCCGCCTGTGAGGTCGCGCTCGACCTGCTGGCCTGGCAGTGCGCCGGGTCGGACGAGTGCAGCGACGACAGGTCCTGGCTCGGCTTCATGTCCGCCGCCAGGGAAGGCTGGTGGTCCCAGCCGGGGCGGCGCCTGACGCTCGCCGCGGTGGTGCCCGCCGCGCTGGTCGCGCTGCTCTGGTACCTGTCCAACCGGACCTGGAGCGCCTACGAGTCCCAGCGCCCGCCGACCGGCGCCGGAGACGCGGCCGCCGGATACGGGGACGACGAGGGCGACGAGGACGCTCCGGAGGCCGACGGCGATCACGACGGCCGCGATGACGGCGGCGATCACGACGCTCGCGGTACGGGCGGCGCTCACGACGGCCGCGGTACGGGTGAGGCCGTGGGGCAGCGGAAGCCGCTGGTCCGGCCCGCGCTGGGAAGGCCCGGCTTCTGGTACGGCCGGCGGCTCGTCGCCCGGCTGCGCGCCGCCCACACCGCCGCCGGATTACTCACCGTCGCCGCCGCGGTCGCCGGAGCCGCCGCCCGGCACGACCGGGGCGGCGAGGACACCCTGCTGAAGATCTGTGGCATCTTCCTGGAAGGCGCGCTCGTCGCCGGTGCGGCCGCCGTGCTGTGGGTGGTGGCCCGCCGGGGCCGCAGCGAGCGGCGCGTCGACGCCGGCATCGACCGGGCCGCCGTGCGCTTCCTGCCGGGCGCCGCCCTGGTCCTGCTCGCCCTGTCGCTGCTCTACGCCTCCTGGTCACGTCCCGGATGGACGTCCGGCGGCACCCTGCCCGGTGACGTGACGTTCCGGGTGATCGTCCTCGCCCAGGGGGTCCTCGTCGTCGCCCTGGCCGTGGCCGCCCGGCGGCTGCACCGCCGCGCCCGGCACCCCCGCACCGTGCTGCACGGACTCGGCGGGCCCGCCGTCGCCATGCTGGCCTGCGCGCTCGGCGGGGTGATGACCGGCGGTGTCGCCCAGCGCGTCGCCGACTGGCTCGACGGACCCGGCACCCCCGGCATGGACGGGGAGGGCACCATCCCCGGGCCGCCGGTGCTGCTGAGCTGGCAGGCGTCCGTCATCCCCGTCCTCCTGGCGGTGCTTCTCGTACCGGCCGTGCTGCTCGTCGTACGGACATGGCTCACCGCACGCCGCCTGGTACCGCGGATCGAGGCCGAGTACTTCGACGGCGAGCCCGGTGAAGGCCGCCGCGACCGTGTCCGCACCCGGCGGATAGCGGGCACCCGCGCCCGCGCGGCACTCACCGACGTCGCCCCGCTGATCGTCGGCGTCGTCTCCGGCGCGACCCTGCTGCTCGGCGCCGCGGCCGTCGGCGGAGCGTGGCTCAGCGGCGAGGTGCCGGGCCGCTCCTTCGGCGAAGGCCCCGCGGAGTCCGCGGCCGAGACCGCGCAGGCACTGGGGTCCTGGCTCGTCGGCTTCGGCTTCATACTGTTCGTGACCATGGGCCGCCGCGCCTACCGCGACGCCTCCGCCCGGCGCACCATCGGCATCCTGTGGGACGTGGGCACCTTCTGGCCGCGCGCCGCGCACCCTTTCGCGCCTCCGTGTTACGCGGAGCGGGCCGTCCCCGACCTGACCTGGCGCATGTGCACCTGGACCGGGCGGACCGGCGGCCGGCTGGTGATCTCGGGACACTCCCAGGGCAGCGTTCTCGCCGCGGCCGCCGTGTGGCAACTGCCCGCCGCCACCCGCAAACGGGTGGCGCTGCTGACTTACGGATCGCCGCTGGAGCGTCTGTACGGCCGCTGGTTCCCCGCCTATTTCGGGCCCAAGGCGCTGCTGGAACTCAGCAGCGAGGTCGACTGCTGGCGCAACCTGTGGCGGCGCACCGACCCGATCGGCGGGCCGATGCTGATCGCCGCGGACACGGACGCCGCCGGTGACGGCTGCGACGATCCGGCCGATGTCGACCGCCAAGCGCTCAAGGACCCGGTCGTCTACGGCCGTTCGGAACGCCATCCGCTGCCCGAGCCGATCCTCGGGCACTCCGACTACCAGGCCCACCCGGACTTCGCCACGGAGCGGGCCGCCCTGCTCGACCGGCTCACGCCGGCCGTGCCCCGGCAGTCTCAGGGCAGTTCGGGCAGATCCTCGGCGTAGAGCAGGGTGAGGTCGTCGGTGTTCGTCTCCGCGAGCTCGGCGACCCGCCCCGCGTGCCGCTCGACCATCGACTCGAACGTCTGGCGCGCGGTACGGCCGTTGCCGAAGGCCGGCCCCTTGGGCAGCGCCGTGAAGTACTTCAGCAGCGCCTCCGACGTGCCCTCGGCCAGCCGGTACTCGTGCTCCTCCGCCTGCTGCTCGACGATCCGCAGCAGTTCCTCCGGGTCGTAGTCGCTGAAGGTGATGGTCCGTGAGAACCGGGACGCCACACCCGGGTTGACGGCGAGGAAGCGCTCCATCTCCGCCGTGTAGCCGGCGACGATGACCACGACGGCGTCCCGGTGGTCCTCCATCAGCTTCACCAGGGTGTCGATGGCCTCCTTGCCGAAGTCCCGGCCGGAGTCCTCGGGAGACAGCGCGTACGCCTCGTCGATGAACAGCACACCGCCGCGCGCCCGGTCGAACGCCTCCTGGGTGCGGATCGCGGTGGAGCCGATGTGCTCGCCCACCAGGTCCACCCGGGACACCTCGACCAGATGGCCGCGCTCCAGCACCCCGAGGGAGGCGAGGATCTCGCCGTACAGCCGGGCGACGGTCGTCTTGCCTGTTCCCGGGGAGCCGGTGAAGACCAAGTGGCGCCGCACGGACGCCGCCTTCAGACCGGCCTCCTGACGGCGGCGGCCCACTTCGATCATGTTGGTGAGCGTACGGACCTCGCGCTTGACGCTGTGCAGGCCCACCAGGGCGTCCAGTTCGCCGAGCACCGCGACGGAACTGCGCGCCGGCTCCTCCGGCGGGGCGGGCGCGGGGGCGGACTGTGTGCTCCGGGCGGGGACGGCGGACAGAAGACCGGGCGTCCTGGTCGCCGTCAGGGTGGCCGTGGCAGGCTCCGCGCCGGGGCGGGCGATCCCGCTCTCGTCGCTGGTGCAGTCCTCGACGACGGGGCCGGACTCCTCGCCGAACTCGTAACCACCGCGCGCACAGCGCTCCGTGCGGCAGCGGTCCAGCGTCGTACGGCAGCCGTCCATCACATGGAAGCCGTAGCCCCCGCTGCCCGTGACCCGGCAGCCGCGGAACGTGCCGCGGCCCTCCGCGGACACGTAGAAGCCGGCCTCGGCCGGGGAGGTGACGGTGCAGCGCTCGATCACCGGGTCGGCGCCCTTGGTGACGATCACGCCCGTCTGGGCGGCGTCGATGGTGCAGCCGTTCAGGGTGCCGCCGCTGCCGTGGTCGCGGAACCAGGCGCCCGTCGAGACCTCGCGGATGCGGCAGTCGTCGAGCTGTGCCGTCGCGCCGTCGCTCACCGAGACCGCCGTGTTGCGGACCTGCGAGAGGTCGCTGTCGACGACGTCGACACGGGAGCCGCGGTCGAGGACGAACAGCGCGTCGGGCACGTCGTGGACGCGGCAGGAGTCGAGCACCGCCGTCGCGCCGTCACTGACCCAGACCGCCGGGTAGTCGCCCGTACTGTCGTGGATCTCGCACTGGTTGGCGTCCACGCGTGTCCCCGGGTCCCACACGGACAGGCCGTTGCGGCCGAAGCGGCGCACCGTGGAGCGGGTGAGCGTCAGCACGGACCGGGAGCGCAGGTCGATCGCGTTCTCCGGGATGTCGTGGATGTCGCAGTCGGAGAGGGTGAGCACCGCGTCGGTGTCGAGGGTGACGCCGTCGGCCGACGTGCGGTGCACGGAGGAGTCGGTCAGGTGGGCGCCGGCGCGGGACGCGATCTGTACGCCGGTGCCCTTGATCTCGTACACCTCGCAGCCGATCGCCTCCAGACCGCTGCCCTCGCCGGAGACGCTCAGGCCCGCGCCGGAGGTGTGGTGCACGCGGCAGCGCTCGAGCCGTGGATGCGCCCCGCCGTGCACCGACACGCCGGACTGGCCGGCCGCCACCACCTCGCACTCCTCGAACACGCCGCCCGCGCCGTCCAGTACGCCGATCCCGACGCCCGCCGGGTTGTCGATGGTGCAGCGGCGCACCGTGGGACGTGCGGCGCCGCGGACCTCGAGACCGACGGCGGACCTGGTGACGATCCGCAGGTCCATCAGCTCGGGGGTGCCGTCCTCCACCAGCAGCGCGGGGGCGGCGGAGTCCTGGCCCTCCACATGCAGGTCCTGCACGGTGGCGGAGGCCCGGACGGTCAGCGGCACACCGTCGGCCGGGGCGATGCGCACCGACCCGGCGGAGCCTTCGGGGCCGCGCAGCGTGACCGCGCGGCGGACGACCAGATTCTCGCGGTAGGTGCCGGGGGCGACGGTGAGGATGTCCCCGTCGCCTGCGGCCTCCAGGGCAGCGGCGAGGGAGGGGTACTCGCCTGTGCGGCGCCGCCACCGCGAGGTGCCGGTGTGCGTCACCTGGACCGTGCCCTGTGCCATCGTGCTGCTCTGCCCCCACCTCGTGTTCCGTGCAACGCCGCGTCTCTGAGGGGAACGCCTCCCGAACCCCGAAGGGCGTCGCACCACCGTAGCGCGCGCGGCCCGCGGGAGTTGACGGGATGTGGCAGGTCAGCTTCCTGCGCCGGTCCGCCCCCAGTCGGGCCCGACCGCTGCCCAGGCCCGGTCGAGCGTGGCGTGTCTGCGGCGCACCAGCCGCCAAAGGACCAGCCTCCGGGCGCATTCGACGAGCACGGCCCAGGCCAGAGCGGCGCCGACGCCGGCGAGCGCGGCGTGCACCTCGGCGGTGGCCGTGTCCATCGGGCGGGGCACCATGCGGCCGGAACCGTCCGTCCACAGCGGGAACGTGTCACCCGGGCGGGGCGCGGGCAGCGTGGTGGGGACCGTGCCGGTGTGCCGACTGCCGTCCGGGGCGGTCCATTTCGCGGCGACCGCCCTGCGGCGTTCGTCGGCCGCGGCGGTCTCGGGGTCGAAGGCGGCGGGCCGCGGGAATTCGGCAGGCCCGAGCACCGTGGCCGTCGTGGCGTGCCGCTGGAGGCGCTGGACCCGGATCGACTGGCGCAGCGACTCCTCGGTCAGCGCGCCGGTGACCCAGCCGACCGCCGGGCCGGCCGTGACGATGAGCAGGGCGGCGACCAGCGCGAGCCACGCCTCGTACAGATCGGTGGCACGCCGCAGGGGATTGCGGCGCCAGCGCCAGATGCCGACGGCTGCCCGCACTTTCCGCACCCCCTTCCCTTGTCCGTGATAGCCCGGCAGGGCACGGCACAAGCGCGGGTGGTGCGAAGAGAGAGGAACGTCACCCCCGCGAGCCGTGCCGCGCCCTGTCCAACGAGCCTGCCACCGCGATCGGTTCCCGTCCGGCGGACGATGTCGGTGGCGGGTGCGGGGCATGGTCGGTCACGCGCGGGCAGAGGGAACAACCGGTCGCTCTGCGTGATCAGCGAGGAGTGAGCCGGTGACGGCCTCATGTACGTGGCGAACGTGGGCAGATGATTGCGCGGCGAGGCGATTCATGAGTGCGCGGGGCAGATCTCCGGTGTGCCCTGCTCGTCGAGCGGCGGCCCGCCCTGCCTCCGCGCCGGAGCACTGTCCGGACGGGCCGCCCTCGCCGTCGCTCAGTACCCCCGGCCCTGGTACGGGCGGTTGTACGGATCCTCGTAGGGCGCGGGCGCCGGAGCGGGCCGCGCCGCCGCGGGCCGCATGGCCTCGTAGCCGGTGGACACCGGCCGCTGCGGCTGGGACTGGTACTGCGGTCCCGGATAGCCGCGGGGAGGGCCCGCCTGCTGCGGGATGTACGGGGCGGGCGCCTGCTGCAGCGGGACCGGCTGGTGCATCTGCTGCTGCGGGTAACCGTAGGAAGGGGCGGGATGGGAGGGTGCCGCCGGGAGGGCGGGCAGGGCCGCGGGGAGCGCCGGCAGGTAGCTGTTGCCGGTGTCGTATGCGGCAGGCACTCGGATCGGGGCGATCTGAGGGGTGCCCCGCTCCGCGACCAGGGAGTCGTAGATCGGGGTGTCGGGAAACGCCGGCGCGGAGTAGTAACCGCCGCCGTAGGTGGCGCGGGGGGAGGTCATGGCACATAAGTTAAGCCCACGATGTGCTGGTTGGGGAGCCCGATAAGAGGGTTGTTTCATCAGCTGTGAGTGACCACGGTTCACTAATGTGGGCGAAGTTGGGGGAAACGGGCTTCCTGACGTCTCGTGATCGTGTAAAGCGCAAGCTGAGAGAGGGTTACCCACGGGTCGGCCCCCCTGTGGGGGATGAATGCGGAATAGGTTGACGATGAATGATCTTCCGGGCGCAACGAATCGAGATGGGGGAGAGCATGTCCATGCTTAAGGGAGCGAACACTCCGGTGTCGGTGCGGAGTGTCCGCGTCGAGCTGGGCTGGCACTCCGGACCGGGGGTGCCCGACGTCGACGCGTCGGCCCTCCTCCTGCAGTCGTCGGGGAAGGTCCGTTCCGACAGCGACTTCGTCTTCTACAACCAGCCGGCACACGCCTCGGGGGCCGTTCGGCACGAGGGCAAGCAGCCGGCGACCGGCGCCACGACCGATTCCGTCGCCGTCGACCTCGACCGCGTCGAGAGCTCGATCGAGCGCGTCGTGCTGGCCGCCTCCGCCGACGGTGGCACCTTCGGGCAGGTGCCCGGCCTCCACATCAGAGTGCTCGACGCCGGTTCCGGCGCCGAGATCGCCCGCTACGACAGCCAGGACGCCACGGTCGAGACGGCCTTCGTGCTCGGCGAGCTCTACCGGCGCCAGGGCGCGTGGAAGTTCCGCGCGGTCGGCCAGGGCTACGGCACCGGCCTCGAGGGACTCGCCACGGACTTCGGCATCACCGTCGACGAACCGCAGCAGGCCACCGTCACCGAGGCGTCCGTCACCCAGGCCACCCTGCCGGCGGTCACGCCGCCCGTGGCCACCCCGCCGCCCCCGCCGGCGGCGCCGCCGGCGCCGGTCACCCACGCCGCGCCGCCGGCGCCGTCGGCCCCGGTGCGCCTGACGAAGGTGACGCTGACCAAGGAGTCGCCGAGCGTCTCCCTCACCAAGCAGGGCGGCACCTCCGGTGCGATGCGCGTCAACCTCAGCTGGCAGGTCCGCAAGCAGTTCCAGGGCTGGGGCGCCAAGCTCGGCCGAGCCATCGCCATGCACGGCGACCTCGACCTGGACCTGTGCGCCCTCTACGAACTCTCCGACGGCCGCAAGGGCGTCGTCCAGGCTCTCGGCAACGCCTTCGGGGCGCTGAACCAGCCCCCGTTCATCCACCTCGACGGGGACGACCGCACGGGCGGGACCCCGGGCGAGAACCTCACCATCAACCTCGACCGCCGGCAGGACATTCGCCGCGTCGTCATCTTCGTGACCGTCTACCAAGGCGCCCGGAGCTTCGCCGACCTCGACGCGACGGTGACGCTGCAGCCGCAGCACGGAGCGGCGATCGACTTCTCCCTCGGCGAGTGCACCGTCCCCTCCACGGTCTGCGCCCTGGCCCTGATCACCAACACCGGCTCCGACCTCGTCGTCCAGCGGGAGGCCCGCTTCCTGGTCCCGGAACGCGGTGTCAGCCCGCAGCGCACGATCGACCACGCCTACGGCTGGGGCATGAACTGGACCCCCGGCCGCAAGTAGCGGCGCCTGCCGTGCGCCCGCCCCGCCGTCACCTCCGGCGGGGCGGGCGCCGTTTCACGAACGACCGGGCCAAGCGTCGCGCTCAGGCGTCGCCGGCGGCCTCGGGCCGCGCGTAGGTGCGTCCCTTCCACGCGGCACCCCGGCCCCGGTAGTGCTGCACCGCGGAGTCGACCGTCATCAGGAGATAGAGCGCGGCGGTGAACGGCAGGGTCAGCGCGAGGAACGGCGGCTGACGGTAGTAGCGCAGCATCGGCAGGTACGTGCCCGCCATCACCGCCCACGCCGCCGCCCCCGCCCACGCGGCCACCGTGTCCCCGCCGAGCAGCCCGACCGACAGCGCCACCGGCGGGGCGAGATACACGAGCACCAGCCCCGCGACCGTCCCCGCCAGCACCGGCGGGCTGTGGCGCAGTTGGGCGTAGGCGCTGCGCGACACCATCCGCCACAGGTCCGCGAGCCGCGGGTACGGGCGCACGCTGTCGACCCGGTCGGCCAGACCGAGCCAGATCCTGCCGCCCGAGCGCCGCACGGCACGCGCCAGGGAGACGTCGTCGATCACCGCCTGGCGGATCGAGTCGGGGACACCGGCCCGCGTCGCGGCCTCCGTCCGCAGCAGCACACAGCCGCCCGCCGCGGCCGAAGTCCGCGCCCCTGCCTTGTTGATCCACCGGAACGGATACAGCTGCGAGAAGAAGTACACGAACGCCGGTACCACCAGCCGCTCCCAGCCGCTCGCCACCCGTAGCCGCGCCATCTGCGACACCAGGTCCAGCCCGCCGGTGCGCGCCGCGGCGACCAACTCCCGCAGACTGTCCGGAGCGTGGGCGATGTCGGCGTCGGTGAGCAGCAGGAACTCCGGGTCACGCTCCTCCGCGGCGGCGATGCCGTGCCGCAGTGCCCAGAGCTTCCCGGTCCAGCCGTGCCCGGGCTCGCCCGGCGTCACCAACCGCAGCGGCAGGCCACCGTGCCGCGCCGCCAGTGACCGTGCCAGGTCCCCCGTACCGTCACCGCTGTTGTCGTCGACGAGCACGATCTCGGCCCGGCCCGGGTAGTCCTGGGCGAGCAGCGTCGGCAGACTCACGGGAAGGATGTCCGCCTCGTCCCGCGCCGGTACCACGACGGCGACATCCGGCCAGTGCGCGGGATCCTCACGGTCCGGCAGCCGCTGGTCGGTCCGCCAGAAGAAGCCCTGGCCGAGCAGCAGCCACCCCCAGGCGGCCAGCGATCCGACGGCGGTCCAGGCAAGAGCGCTCATCCGCCGCAGTCTGCCCCACGCAAGGCCCGCCGTGACGGCGGTCGACTATGGTGACCGGGTGAAGATCGCGCTCATGGATTCCGGTATCGGCCTGCTGGCGGCGGCGGCCGTGGTGCGTACGCTGCGCCCCGACGCCGATCTGGTGCTGTCCTCCGACCCCGGCAGCATGCCCTGGGGCCCCCGTACGCCGGACGATGTCGCCGTGCGCGCCCTGACCGTGGCGCGGGCGGCCGCCGCGCACCGGCCCGACGCGCTCATCGTCGCCTGCAACACCGCTTCCGTGCACGCCCTGCCCGCCCTCCGGGCGGAGCTCGAGCCGTCGATCCCGGTCATCGGTACGGTCCCCGCGATCAAGCCCGCCGCGGCCGGGGGCGGTCCCGTCGCGATCTGGGCGACCCCGGCGACCACGGGCAGCCCGTACCAGCGTGGACTGATCAAGGAGTTCGCCGGCTCGGTCGAGGTGACCGAGGTTCCCTGTCCAGGTCTCGCCGACGCGGTGGAGCGGGCGGACGAGGACGCGATCGACCGGGCCGTCGCCGCGGCGGCCGCGCTCACTCCCCGGGACGTCCGGGCCGTCGTCCTCGGCTGCACCCATTACGAACTGGTCTCCGAGCGCATCCGGGCCGCGGTCCAGCGGCCCGGCATGCCGCCGCTCGTCCTGCACGGTTCGGCAGGAGCCGTCGCCGCGCAGGCACTGCGCCGGATCGGTGCGGAGCCCGCACCCGACGCGCCGCCGAGCGGCCGGCTCACGGTCCTGCTCAGCGGGACGGAAGCCACTCTTCCGGCGGAGGCGCTCGGCTACGCCGAAGCCCGCCTGCTGCCTGCGGTGACCCCCGCGCACTGAACCGGGTGGCAGTCCTTTCGCGGGCGGCGGACGCCGTCCGCGAGCTCGGACGACGCCGGGCCTCGGACGACGCCCGCGACCTGTGACGACGCCGGGCGTCGGACGGCGTTCCGTCGGCCGCCGGCGCCCGCGCTGCTGACGCCAAGAGGCGCCGAACGGGTGCCTTTCCCGCCCTTGCGGCCGTTTCGCCGCATCAGTGCTGGTTGTCCGGATGCTGGGTAGGGTCCTAGGCATGAGGCACCACTTCCGCCACGAGGGGCGCGGCTCGGAGCCCCTTCCAGAGGTCTGGACCGGCCGGGCGACCAACCGCATGCAGTGGCTGCTCGCCGTGGCGGGCGTGGCCTGCCTGGCCCTCGGCATCAAGCTGGCCGTCGGGGCCACGTGGACCACCGGCATCGCCGCCATGCTGATGGCGGTCATCGGCTGCCTCGCGGCAGGCCTCATGATCCTTTACGGGACGCTCGCCTTCGTGCACGTGGCGGTCAAGATCGACAGCTATGCGCTGGACGTGCGCTGCGGCCACATCGGCGTGCCCCGCCGGCACATCCCCCTGTCGCACGTGGAGAGCGCCGAATTCGTCCACCGGGTGACGCCCCGGCAGTGGGGCGGCTGGGGCTGCCGCTGGCGTCCCGAGAAGGGCACCGCGGTGGTCGTCCGGCGCGGCGAGGGACTGGCGGTCACCCTTTGCGACGGCGGCAGGTTCACGGTGACGGTCGACGACGCGGCCATGGCGGTACGGGTCATCCGCGCCAGGATCAATCACCTCAAGGCGACCGGGACGCCGGGCGCGACGGGGGCGAGCCCGGCGCCAGGGGCGTGACCCCGCCCGAGTGCGGCCGCCCGCGTCACCCTGCTCTGCGGTGACCCGGCCCCGTGCCTCATCGCGCGGCGCTGGTTCCTCCCGGGACGCCGCGTTGCGCGCTCGCTGTGCCGTGGTCTACAGGTCGTGGCCTTCGCGGGGCGCGCGCGCCGTGGCCAGACCCGCCAGCAGCGCGGCCCCGGTCGTGACGGGGGCGAAACTCAGCACGTTGCCGACACAGGCGAGTACCGCCACCGCCGTGAGCGCGGCGGCGGCGCTCAGCGCCACCGGTGCCGGACGGGGCGAACGTCCGAGCCCGTACAGGATCCAGCCGAAGACCGCCGCGAGCAGCGCGACGCCGACCACTCCCTGCTCCGCCGCCTGCTGGAGCGGTGCCGAATGGGGCTTGCTCCCCGAGGCCGGCGCCTGGACCGAGGTGGGACTCAGCCGGCCGAAGCGAGCGGGACCGACACCCAGGACAGGCTCCTGTTCCGCCAGGGTGACGGCGTCCCGCCACAGAGCGACCCGGTGCTCGGTGAGCGGCGCCTCCACCGAGGCGGCGAGGCCGGAGGGGAGGGCGTCCTCCGCGACGGCCCAGGTGGTTCCCGCGACGAGCCCCGTCGCCAGCGCGAGTGCCGCGAGAACAGCGAGGCGCCGGCGGATCCGGGTCGCGGCGAGCGAACACAGCAGCACGGTCAGGCAGGCCGCGAACGCGGGCACGGACGCCAGCACGAGCGCGGAACAGGCAACGGCCGACGCGAACAGGCGCGACGCCGTCCTGCCGCCCGCCGTCCGGGCGGCGGACGCCGCGCAGCAGGCCGCACCCGTGCCGAGGACCAGGAGGGCGGCGACGGCGCCCGTCTGTCCCATGGGAGTGGCGGCACCGGCGGCGGCTCCCGGTACCTCCCCGTCGTGGGACGCGACCGCGACAGCGACGGCCCCCGCCGCTGTCACGGCGAAGCCGCCGACCGGAAGGAGCGAGCCCGAGATCCGTCCGCACGCGTACCCCGCGGTGACGGCGAACACGGCGAGCAGCACACCTTCCGGCCGCCCCTCCCGTCCGGCGGCGCTGACCAGTGACCACACGGCGCAGCCGACAAGGACGACGACCCCCGCCGCGTCCGTACCGCTGCGGTGTTCGCGACCCGCGTCCGCACCGTGCCCGCGTTCCGGACGCGAGTCGGCACCGTCCCGGCGTTCCGGGCGCGAGCCGCGTCGCGGGCGCGAGTGCGCACCGTCGGCGCGTTCCCGGTCCGAGGGTGCACCGTCACCGCCTCCGGGAGCGGTCTCCGGATCGCTCCGGCGTTCCCCGGCCCTCCCCGGATCGCTTCGGCCTTCCCGGCCCGTGGGCGGACCGCCCCTTGAACCCATACCGTCGCCCCCCGACTGTGACGGGCCCCGCGCGGCCGTACGGGCCGGACGCCGACGGGCGCCCGACGCGCGACAGCCGGAACCGACCTGAACGGCTCGTGGTGTGCGCGGGACCGGCGAACACGCTAACGGGAGCCCCGGACATGTGTGGAGTGATTGCGAAGAAACGTTGCTGCTGGATGAGGTGGACGTGACTGCGCCGCTCACAGGCCTCCGCCGTAGACTCCGCCAGGTGAGCGCCATCATGACCTCCGTCGACACCCCCGGACCCGCCTCCACCGAGGGCCGGCCGCTGCTGCGCCGGTTCGCGCGCCCGGGCGCCGCCGCGCTCTCCGGCCTGCTGCTGTTCGCGAGTTTCCCGCCGCGTCCGCTGTGGTGGCTGGCCGTGCCGGCGTTCGCCCTGCTCGGTCTGACGCTGCACGGACGCCGTCCGCGGTCCGCGTTCGGACTCGGCTACCTCGCCGGCCTGGGCTTCCTGCTTCCCCTCCTGTTCTGGACGGGCGAGGAGGTCGGCCCGGTGCCCTGGCTGGCGCTGGTCGCGGCGGAGGCGCTGTTCGTGGCGTTCGCCTGTACGGGCATCGCACTCGTCTCACGGCTGCCGGCGTGGCCCGTATGGGCCGCCGCCGTCTGGATCGCCGGCGAGGCGGCGCGCGCCCGTATGCCGTTCGGCGGCTTCCCGTGGGGCAAGATCGCCTTCGGCCAGGCCGACGGCTTCTTCCTGCCGCTCGCGGCACTCGGCGGTACCCCGGTGCTCAGCTTCGCCGTCGTGCTCTGCGGCTTCGGTCTTTACGAGTGTGCGCGGCAGGCCCTCGCGCACCGCCGCGGCGGGACCGTTCCGCGCATCGCCGCCGTGACGGCGCTGTTCGCCCTCCTCGTGCCCGTCGCAGCGGCCCTCGCCTCCCGGCCTCTGGTCGACGACTCCGCCGAGGACGGCACCGCCACGGTCGCCGCGATCCAGGGCAACGTCCCCCGGCTCGGTCTCGACTTCAACGCCCAGCGCCGGGCCGTCCTCGACAACCACGCCCGCCGGACGGAACAGCTCGCCGCGGACGTGGCGGCCGGCAAGGAACCCCGGCCGGACTTCGTCCTGTGGCCGGAGAACTCCTCCGATCTCGACCCGTACCGCAACTCGGACGCCCGCCTGGTCATCGACCGGGCGGTCAAGGCCATCGGTGTGCCGACCGTCGTGGGCGCCGTGCTGACCCCGGAGACGGGCAAGCTCCGCAACACCCTCATCGAGTGGGACCCCGCCCGCGGGCCCGTCGACACCTACGACAAGCGCCATGTGCAGCCGTTCGGCGAGTACATCCCGATGCGGTCCGTCGTACGGGTCTTCAACTCCGACGTGGACCGTGTCCGCCGCGACTTCGGTCCCGGTCACGAGGTGGGCGTCTTCGATCTCGCCGGCACCAAGGTCGGCCTTGTCACCTGCTTCGAGGCGGCCTTTGACGACGCCGCCCGCGACACCGTCACGCACGGGGCGCAGCTCATCTCCGTGCCGAGCAACAACGCCACCTTCGGCCGGAGCGAGATGACGTACCAGCAGCTGGCGATGTCCCGCGTACGGGCCGTCGAACACAGCCGGTCCGTCGTCGTCCCCGTCACCAGCGGCGTCAGCGCCGTCATCATGCCCGACGGGGAGATCGTCGAGGAGACGGCGATGTTCACGCCCGACGCGCTGGTCGCCGAGCTGCCGCTGCGCTCGTCGCTCACGCCCGCGACCCGGCTCGGCAGCGCGCCCGAACTGGCGCTGCTGCTGCTCGCGGCCGGCGGCCTGGCCGCGGTCGCCGTCGGCGCCGTGCGGACGCGGCGTCGCGCGACGGACGAGGCGGACGAGGCGGTCACGGGAGCGGACACGGCCTGAGTCCGCCGGGCGTCCGGCCGCCGGAGCGGACACGTCACGAGCCCGCTGGGCATCCGGGAGGCGGAGCGGACACGTCACGAGCCCGCCGGGCGTCCGGCCGGTGTGCGGCGCCCGTGTCCGGCCGGTGTGCGGCGCCGGAGGTCCCGGCCGGGCGGGGGCCGTGCCGGGTGGCGGAGGCGTTCGGCCGGTCCCGGCCAGGCCGGAGGTAGGGTCCGGGCATGGCAACTCCCGAATTCATCCGCGCCATCCGGGCGACCGCCGGCCACCAGCTGCTGTTCCTGCCGGGTGTGAGCGCCGTCGTCTTCGACGACGCGGGTCGGGTGCTGCTGGGCAGGCGCGCCGACACGGGCAACTGGTCGATCATCGGCGGCATCCCGGAGCCCGGTGAGCAGCCGGCCATGACGGCGGCACGCGAGGTGTACGAGGAGACCGCCGTGCGCTGCGTAGCCGAACGGGTCGTGCTCGTCCAGGCGCTGCCGAGGCCCGTCACCTATCCCAACGGCGACGTGTGCCAGTACATGGACATCACCATGCGCTGCCGGGCCGTGAGCGGCGCCGCCGAGGCGCGTGTCAACGACGAGGAGTCCCTCGAGGTGGGCTGGTTCCCCGTCGACGCGCTGCCGGAGCTCCAGGACTTCGCGATCTTCCGGATCAAACATGCGCTGTCCGAAGGACCAGCATGGTTCGAACCCACCAAGGCGTAGCGAAGTATGGGTTGTGACCACATCGGTCGACGGATGATCGCTGCCTAATGTGCCGGACATGACCGCGCCCACCACACCGCCCGGCACCCCCGTCCCCGCAGCCGCGGCGTCCCCCCTGTCCGTCGACCTCGGCGGCCGTACCGCCCTCGTCACCGGTGCCGCGGGCGGCATCGGCCGCGCCTGCACCCTCCGGCTCGCGGCCGCCGGGGCCAAGGTGAGAGCCGTCGACCGGGACGCCGAAGGTCTGGCGGCGCTCGCCGCGCACAGCGAGGGCCTCGCCGGGGCCGTGGAACCGTACCTGCTCGACCTCACCGACCTGGACGCCGCGGAGGCGGCGGCCGCCGGCACGGACATCCTCGTCAACAACGCGGGCCTCCAACTGGTACGGCCCATCGAGGACTTCCCGCCGGACGTCTTCCACACCGTGCTCACGGTGATGCTCGAAGCCCCGTTCCGGCTGATCAGGGGCGCGCTCCCGCACATGTACGCACAGGGCTGGGGCAGGGTCGTCAACATCTCGTCCGTGCACGGACTGCGCGCCTCCGCCTACAAGTCCGCCTATGTGGCCGCCAAACATGGCCTCGAAGGACTCTCCAAGACGGCCGCCCTCGAGGGCGCACCGCACGGAGTGACGTCCGTCTGCGTCAACCCCGGCTATGTGCGCACACCCCTCGTCGAGAAGCAGATCGCCGACCAGGCCGCGGCGCACGACCTGCCGGAGGACCGTGTGCTCACCGAGGTCCTGCTCAAGGACTCCGCGATCAAGCGGCTCGTCGAGCCGGAGGAGGTGGCGGAGGCCGCCCTGTACCTCTGCTCGCCCCAGGCGTCCTTCATCACCGGCACATCGCTGACCCTCGACGGCGGCTGGACGGCGCACTAGGCACAGCGATCCGGCACGTGTCACGACAGGTGTCGCGACAGGTGCCACCGAGGTGTCACGACACGTGACACGACAGGTCCATAGAGCACGGGCGGATCCAGTCCTGTCGTCGGGCCTGGGACCGCATCGTTGTCCACAGGGCTGGTGCGACCGCCCGTACGGCAGGAATCCTGTGTCCATGTCCCACGATCAAGCCCACTACCTGGAGCTCCTCGCACGCGGCGCGGCCGCGGAGGCGTACGACAGGCCGTTGCTCCTCGCCCGCGCGGACGGCGCCGGGCCCGAGCAGCTGGCCGCGCTCGAACACGCCAAGCAGCTGGCCCTGCGGGTGCGGGCGGAGCTGGAGGGGCGGCGGCGCCGCGAGGCGGAGCTGTCCGCCCTTTTCGAGACCGCGCACGACCTGGCAGGTCTGCGCGATCTCGACGCGGTGCTCCGGGCGATCGTGCAGCGGGCCCGATCGCTGCTGGGCACGGAGGTCGCCTACCTCAGCCTCCACGACCCCGTGGCCGGCGACACCTACATGCGCGTCACCGAAGGCTCGGTGTCGGCCCGCTTCCAGCAGGTGCGGCTCGGCATGGGGGAGGGGCTCGGCGGACTCGTCGCCCAGACCGCCCGGCCCTACGTGACGGACAGCTACTTCGACGACGCCCGGTTCGAGCACACCGGGACCATCGACGCCGCGGTCAAGGACGAGGGCCTCGTCGCCATCCTCGGCGTGCCGCTCATGCTCGGCAGCCAGGTCATCGGCGTCCTGTTCGCGGCGGACCGGCGCGCCAGGGTCTTCGAGCGCGAGCAGGTCGCGCTGCTCGCCTCCTTCGCCGCCCACGCGGCCGTCGCCATCGACACCGCCAACCTCCTCGCCGAGACCCGCTCCGCGCTCGCCGACCTCGAGCGGGCGAACGCGATCATCCAGGACCACAGCGGAGTCCTGGAGCGGGCCTCGGACGTCCACGACCGCCTCACCGAGCTGGTCCTGCGCGGCGGGGGAGTCCAGGACGTGGCCGCCGCGCTCTCCGAAGTCCTCGACGGCACCGTCGAGTTCACCGAAGCCGGTCCGGACACCACCGGCGCGGGCGGCCACGCGACACGGCACGGCGACGACTGGGTCGCGGCCGTCGCCGCGGGCGGCGAAGTCTTCGGCTCGCTGGTGCTGCGCGGACACCCCGCACTCGACCCCGTCGACCGGCGCACCCTCGAGCGCGCCGCGATGGTCACGTCATTGCTCCTGCTCGCCAGGCGTTCGGCGCACGACGCCGAACAGCGCGTCAGGGGCGAGCTGCTCGACGACCTGCTCGACGCCCCGGACCGCGATCCGCGGCTGCTGCGCGAGCGGGCCGCCCGGCTGCGCGCGGACCTGGACGTCCCGCACGTGGTGCTCGCCGCCCGCATCGACGGCACGGCGGACGAGACCGCCACCCGGGCGGACGCCACCCGCGCCGAGCCCGCCGCCGGCCGGAAGCAGGCCGCGCGCCCCGGTTCGTGGACCCGTGCGGGCGCCCACGCCCGTGCGGCCTCCCTCGACGGCGCCGCCGTCTCCGCGCGCGAGACGGCGGACCGCCAGCGCCTCTGGTCCGCCGCCTCGCACCTGGCCGCCACCCGTTCCGGTCTCGCCGCCGCCCGCGACGGCGGCACGGTCCTGCTGCTGCCCCTGGGCCCCGGCGACACGGCGGCGGACCTCGCCCGCCAGATCGCCCGGCAGCTGGGCGGCGCGCTCCGCGAGCCGGTGACCGTCGGCGCCTCTTCGCCGGTCGACTCACCGGCGGGGGACCCGGCGCCGGTGGCCGAGGCCTATGCCCAGGCCCGCCGCTGCCTCGACGCCCTGCGCCTCCTCGGCCGCTCCGGGGAAGGCGCCGCGGCGCAGGACCTGGGGTTCCTCGGCCTGCTGCTGGCCGACCCCGGTGACATCGACGGCTTCGTGCACCGCACCATCGGGGAGATCGTCGACTACGACCGGCGGCGAGGTACCGACCTGGTCGGCACTCTGGACGCCTATTTCGCCAGTGGCATGAGCCCGGCCCGCACCAAGGACGACCTGCACGTCCATGTGAACACCGTGGCCCAACGGCTCGAGCGCATAGGCCGGTTGCTCGGCCCCGGCTGGCAGTCGCCGGCGCGGTCCCTCGAGATCCAGCTGGCGCTGAGGCTGCACGCGATGTCGTCGTCGACCGGCTCCTGAGAGCCCCGCCCCTCCCTGTACGCGGGCGCGCGAGAGATGCGGGCACGCGAGTCCCCGTTCCTCGGGCACGCGGAGGTCTCGGGGTCCGCGGGTTCTTCGGGACACGGGGCCACCGTTCTCCTGGCGTCCACGAGATTCCCGCCTCCTCCGCAAACGCAGAACCGCGCGGACTCCGGTGAGTCCGCGCGGTTCGCGTACAAGGAGGGGCCGGCCGACCGGCCGGCCCCACCGGGTCAGGCGGTACGGGCGTCCGCCGTGGCCGTGGCCGGAGCGTCCTCGACATCATCGGCGTCGCTGTCCAGGGCGGTCAGGTCCCGCTCCCTCGTCTCCCGTGCGCAGGCGATGGCCACGACGGTGAGCAGGGCCGCGGCGATCACGTACAGGGCGATGGGCGTCGACGAGTCGTAGTCGGCCAGCAGAGCAGTGGCGATCAGCGGGGCCGGCGCACCGGCCGCGACGGACGAGAACTGCGCGCCGATCGAGGCGCCCGAGTAGCGCATCCGCGTCGCGAACATCTCGGAGAAGAACGCCGCCTGGGGCGCGTACATCGCACCGTGCAGCACGAGACCCACCGTGACGGCGAGCAGCAGGGCGCCGAACCCCGCCGTGTCGATCAGTGCGAAGAAGGGGAACATCCAGGCTCCGACGCCGATCGCGCCGATCAGATACACCGGCCGGCGCCCGATGCGGTCGGACAGCGCACCCCACAGCGGGATCACCGCGAAGTGCACGGCGGAGGCGATGAGGACGGCGTTGAGCGCGGTCTGCTTGCTCATGTCCACGGCAGTGGTCGCGTAGACGAGGATGAACGCGGTGATCACGTAGTAGCTGATGTTCTCCGCCATACGCGCACCCATGGCGATCAGGACATCGCGCCAGTGGTGACGCAGCACGGCGACGACCGGCATCTTCTCCACTTGACCGGCCTCCGCCTTGCGCTGCTCGGCCTGGGCCAGTGCGGCCTTGAAGACCGGCGATTCGTCGACAGAGAGACGTATCCACAAGCCGACGATCACCAGCACACCGGAGAGCAGGAACGGTATGCGCCAGCCCCATGAGGAGAAGGCGGCGTCCGAGAGCAGCGCGGTGAGCGCGGACAGCACACCGGTGGCGAGCAACTGCCCGGCCGGCGCGCCCGTCTGGGGCCACGACGCCCAGAATCCGCGCCGCTTGGCGTCGCCGTGCTCAGAAACCAGCAGCACCGCGCCGCCCCACTCGCCGCCGAGGGCGAATCCCTGCACGAGCCGCAGCACGGTCAGCAGGACCGGAGCGGCGGAGCCGATCGTCGCGTGCGTCGGCATGAGTCCGATCGCGAACGTCGCACCGCCCATCATGAGCAGGCTGAGCACCAGCAGCTTCTTACGCCCGAGCCGGTCCCCGTAGTGCCCGAAGACGAGCGCGCCGAGCGGACGCGCGGCGAAGCCGACGGCGTAGGTGAGGAACGAGAGGAGGGTTCCGACCAGCGGGTCGGAATCCGGGAAGAACAGCTCGTTGAAGACCAGCGCGGCGGCCGACCCGTAGAGAAAGAAGTCGTACCACTCGATGGTGGTCCCGATGAGGCTGGCGGCGACGATGCGCTTGAGCGAGCTGGGCTCGGGCGGGGCGGTTGCGGGGGCGGCCATGGACACCACTTCCGGACAGTTGGCGGGGACGTTTCCGTGTCGCCACACCGTAGGAAGGGCCAGGTCAGGGGCGTATGTGGTGGGACACCATAGTTCAGCGATCGGGGGTGCGTGCGCCCACCATGACATCCCCGCAGAGGCGAAGAGCGCCCTCCGCACGCGTCTGCGGACGGCGAAGGCGGCGAGACCGCAGCAGGACCGGTTCCGAGAGCCGCGAGGCCGTCTCGGTGCACGTACCGATGGTGGTCTGCCCGACGCAGACGCGCCCGGCCTACCGCGTACCGAGTACTTCCAGCAGGAGCCTGTGCAGCAGATAGACCATGAGGAGGTAGAGGCCGACCGGAAGGGCCAGTCCGAGGACGACGGCCGTGCCGGAGATCTTGGCGTGGTGCTCCATGTACAGGCCCGCCACGTGCAGGCCCGCGCCGGCTCCGGCGATGCCGATGAACACGGGGATGTGGCCGTAGCCGAAGAGGTACCCGCGGCCGCGGCGGTGCACCAGGATGTCGCCGAACGGCGTCATGAAGTACGTCCACCACATGCCGAAGGTCAGGCCCACGCCGGCGATGACGACGGCGATCGCGTTCCAGGTCCAGCGCGTGCCGTCGCCGCCGCCGAGGAGGTCGCCGGAGGAGGCGACGGTGCCGAGGACGCCCTCGCCGAGCGTGATGATCGCGAAGAGTCCGTACCGTTCGGCGACGTGGTGCGGGTGCCAGGGCGTGCCGCCCGCGGAGCGCTGCGCGAGCACCGGCAGGACGAGTTCCAGGGCGCCCAGGACGCCGAACGCCGCGAAGACGGCGGTGATCGACAGAGGGACGAAGGCCACGACGATCCAGCCGGCCTGGACGATCACCGTCCAGCGGATGTTGGCCATGCCGACGTCGTGGAACCGCGGGGACTGCCGGCCGGCGCGCAATCAGCTCCCGGCTCTGCCGTCAGCGGGACGGGCACGAACGGTGGTAGGGAACGTCGGGGGCGTAGACGTGCCACTGCCAGTCCTCCAACCCGCCGCCGGTCACTCGGCAGGCGAGTCCGGTCGTGTCGGCGGCGATGGCCGGA
Organism: Streptomyces kurssanovii; assembly: GCF_040677245.1. Lineage (NCBI taxonomy): Bacteria > Bacillati > Actinomycetota > Actinomycetes > Kitasatosporales > Streptomycetaceae > Streptomyces > Streptomyces kurssanovii. Next base: position 157,494 of record NZ_JBFAQK010000006.1, on the reverse strand, counting down.
TAGTCACCGAGGTCCCAGAAGAGGACCGTGCCCCCACCGGCGGCGACGAGGGTACGGCCGTCCGGGGAGAAGACGACGTCGCTCACACCGCCCGCGTGGGGGCCCAGGCGCCCGGCCAGATGGGGTGCGTCGCGGTCGCCCACGCTCCACAGCCACGCGAGGCCGTCCCATCCGCCCGCCGCCACCAGGTCTCCGCCGGGGTGGAAGTCCGCGCTGTCGAACGTCACCTCCCGGTCGTCCTCGCGCGGCACCGTGCCCGTCTGCCGGGGCCGCCGCGGGTCGCTCACGTCGAAGAGACTCAGGACCGCGCTCCTTCTGTCCTCCCCGCTGGTGCCCTCTCCGGCCACGGCGACCGTCCTGCCGTCCGGGCTGAACGCCGTCCGGCCTCGCAGGTTCGGCAGCTCTCCGTCCGGAACCAGCTCCGTGAAGGACGCGCCGGACGACTCCCGGTTCCACAGGTGCACGCCTCCCGCGTAGCGGCCCCGGGACGTCAGCAGATAGCGGCCGTCGGGGCTGAAGTCGTTCCCCGTGAGCGAGCTGACGTCGGTGAGTGAATCCTCCTTCCGCGGGCGCCGCGGGTCGGCGACATCCCACAGGTCGAGGGCCTCGCCGCGGACCGCCAGGAGAGGCCGGTCGGGCGCGAAGAGGAGCTCGCGCGCGTCCTTGGGGGCGGTGCCGAGCGGGCCGATGACACGAGGCCGGTTCCGGTCCGTGAGGTCCCACAAGGTCACCGTTCCGTCGACGTGCAGACCGGCCAGGAGGGTGCCGTCGCCGCTGAGGGCGATGTCCCGGACGATGCTGCGCGGGCCGCGGGCCGTGGACAGCGCCTTCGGGGCGGTCGGGTCGCCGACGTCCCAGAGCCGGACGGTGTCGGAGCCGGTCACGGCCAGCATCCTGCCGTCACGCGAGAGGGCCACCACGGTGTGACCGGTGCCCGAATCCAGCTTCCGCACGACACGGGCCCGCTGGGTGTTTCCCAGATTCCAGTGGACGGCTTCCGACTCCCGGCCGAAGGTGTTCACGGAAACGAGCCCGCGCCCGTCGGGCAGGAAGGCCACGGCGCCGATGTCCACCCCCTTCTCGATCCGTGCCAGCACACTCGTGTGCCCCACGAGGTTCTCGCGCCGCACCGGCTTTCGGGTGTCGCTCAGGTCCCACACGGCGACCACCCCGTCCTTGCCCGCGGTCGCCAGCCGGGAGCCGTCCGGGGAGAAGGCGAATCCTTGCACCTCGTACGAGTGCGCCTGCCACTTCGCGACGGTCCTCGGATCGCGGGGATCGGAGACGTCCAGGAGCTTGGCGGACGCCTCGTCGGTCGTGGCCAGGTGACGGCCGTCGGGGCTGAAGGCGAGCTCTCCGTCGGACCCGCGCACGAATCCACCCGGCCGGGGTGCGCGGGGATCCGTCACGTCCCAGACGCGCACGCCGTCGACGGTGTAGTTCCGGCCGATGTCGAGCGATCCCCTGCTTCTGGGAAAGTCGGACGAGACGGCCAGTGTCCGGCCGTCCGGGGCGAATGCCACGCCGTCGGTCTCATACACCCCTCTGGTCACCGATACCCGGCGGGGTTCGCGTGCGCCGGAGACGTCCCACAGGGCGAGTGCGCCGCCGTGTTCCGCCGCCCGATCGTCGTCCTCGTCCCACCAGCCGACCACGGCCGCCCGCCTGCCGTCGGGGCTCAGCGCCATGGCCTCCGCGTAGCCGGGCAGACCGGTGGGAAGGGGCCCGGAAACAGTGCGCCGGGGGGCTTTCCCCTCGTGCAGTCCGGTGAGGTCCCACAGTGACACCGTGTCGTCCGAGCACAGAGCGGCGAGCGTCCGGCCGCCCGGGCCGCCGAAAGAGACCGTGTAGGCGTCGCAGTCCAGACGGGCCAGTGCGGTGGTCCGGGAGGATCCGCGGGCCACGTCCCACAGCGTCAGGGAGTCGTCCTCGAACGCGGCGAGGGTCCGCCCGTCCGGCCCGAGAACCGCCTCCGTCGCCTCGGTCGGCAGCAGGGCGGAGCCGCGGAACGGGCTCTCGGCGAGTGTCCGGAACATGCTTCGCCGTGCGTCCGCCCCCGGCCGCAGCGCGTGGGCGGCCAGGCCCAGGGCCAGCGAACTGCGTGGATCCGTGTCCCGCAGGCTGTCCGCCTCCGCCAGCAGCGCGCGGTAGGTGGCCAGCTCCCGCTGTGACTGGGCGGTGTTGCGCTGCTCCTCAGCCCTGCGTTCCTGGCGCAGGGCCGTCGCGGCGAACCCGATCGAGGCGAGCACCGCGATCACCAGTGTGACGACCGCGGCCTTCAGCGCTCTGAGTCGGCGCCGCTCGCGCTGCCGGGTGCTGAGGGCCGCCGCCTCGCTCTCGGCCAGGAACCGGCGCTGCGGTTCCGTCAGCGGTGCGCGGTGACCGGGGACGCGCAGATCCAGCGCGTTCTGCAACCGGCTGCCGTGCAGGAGGAAGGCGGGATCGCGCCCGGCGGCCTGCCATTCCTCGGTGGCGATACGCAGTCGTTGTCGCTGCAGCAAGGCCGCCGCGTCCTCGGTCACCCAGTCACGCAGCCGCGACCACGCGCGCAGCAGGGATTCGTGGGCGATCTGCGCGGTGTCCTGGTCGACGGTGATCAGCCGGTCCTTCGCCAGCCGGTCCCGTACGTCCTGGGCACCGGCGGGCAGCCCGTCGAGCAAGGAGGCGAGCGGGATCGGATGCCGGATCACCGCCCCCGCGCCGTCCGGGGGCAGGTGCACCATACGCAGGAGCAGTTCCCGCAGCACCAGCTGATTCTCGGGGGAGAGTTCACCGTAGAGGTTCTCCCCGGTCCGGGACATCGATCGCCAGATGCCGCCGGTGGCGTGATAGCCGGCCAGGGTGAGCCGGGCACCGGCGCGCCGCAGCCAGGTCTCGCGCAGTGCGTGTGCCAGGAACGGCAGCGCGCCCGTCCCGTGGTCACCGAGCCGGCCTTCGTTGAGGTCCTGCAGCAGCCGGTCGGCGAGTCCGTCCTCCAGCTTCAGACCGGCCGCGGCCGCGGGGCCCTCGATCGCGGCCCGTAATTCCTCTTCGCTCATCGGTGGCACGTTCAACTGCCCGCTCCGCAAGGCCCTCTCCAGTGCGGAGTGGGCCAGGCAGCTGCCGTAGTGGTCCGCACGAAGGCCGAGGACGACCCGCGGTCGCGGGGCAGGCCCGTCGCCCGCGACAGCGGCGATGAACGCGGCACGCTCGGCGGCGTCGGCGCAGTGTGTGAACACCTCCTCGAACTGGTCGACCACGAGCAGCCGGCATGCCGCCCGCCCGGCGAGGGGCGGCAGGAATCGGCCCCGCTCCAGCGCGCGGCGCACTTCCGGGACCGGGCGCCCGGTGGTGCGTGCCCAGGCGTCGGCCAGGGCGGCCAGCGGGTGCGACCCGGGCGCGGGCAGCAGCAGAGCGGGCCACGGGGTCGCGTCGTCGTCGGACGCGTGACCGCGCGCGAGCCCGGCCAGCAGACCGGCCCGCAGCAGGGACGACTTGCCCGCCCCTGAAGCGCCCACCACCACGACCGGACCGTTGCCGCGCACAGCGGTCAGCAGCCGCCGCACCAGGTCGTCCCGGCCGAAGTAGTGACCGCTGTCCTCGGTCCGGAACGGCTCCAGACCGGGATACGGGCAGGGAAGGTCGGCGGGTGGCTCGACGTGGCCCTCGTCGGGGACCTGGTAGGCGCGGTTGCGTACGAGGGGCAGCGCACCCAGCGTTCCCTCGCTCTGTCGGGACGGCCGCACCCGAGTGTCGTCGGCGAACTGCCGCTCCAGCGCGGCGTGCAAGCGGTCGGCGGTCAGCCACAGCGGCCCGGTCGGGTCACCTTCGTCGAGCAGACGCAGGAGCCGGCCGCTGAACAGCGTGTGCTCTTCCCCCTTCGGAGCGAACGACAGCGCGTAGTGGGACGCCGACGTGAGCAGAAAGCTGCCTCGTGGTTGGGCGGACACGAACGGATCCGGTGTCCCGCCGCCCTTCGGCCGTTTCGCGATGCCCGAGAAACAGCAGTCCAGCACCACCAGAGAGCCATGCGCCGCCCCACCCAGCAGGTCACGCACGGTGCGGTAGGGCACCGCCCCGGCGATGCTGTGATCCGAAAGGCTGAAATGAGTGGCGAGGTACAGCTCGTCTCCGGGCCCGAGCAGGCCGTGTCCGACGTAGTACAGCACCAACGGCCCCGTCGCGTCGTGTGCCGCCGCTTCCACGGCGGCCACCACCGCGGTGGCGTCCGCGTCGGCCGGGACGCGCGTGACGCTGTCGGCGGCCCTACCGCACGCGTCGTGCAGCGCTCGCCGCAGATCGCTCAACGTGGTGTTGACGGAGTCCAGTTGGGTGAGCTCCGAGCCCTGGCGGAACGTACCGGTGCCGATCAGCAGGACTCGGGCACCACGTGCCGCCAGGCCGTCGGTCACGGCGCGGGGTCCTCGCGCGGTCGCTCCGCTCCGCTCTGCCCGTCACCCGGCAGTTCCGCCCGCTCCGCGGGCCGTGCCAGCCTTTCGGCCAGCTCGGCGAGTTCCTGGGGACTCAGGCTGCGTGCCTGACGTGTGCTGATGGTGATCGAGGTGCCGTCCGCCCGGGTCACGGTGACGGTGTGGTTGCCGCGCCGCGTCTGCACCCAGGCGACGATCGCCCCGGCGAAGACCGCAGCCACCCCGCCCGGTTCCAGCAGGGCTACGAGGGCATCGGTCGCGGGGCCCATGGCCCCGGGCGGCGGCTCGGTCGACTCCCGTCGGACACGACCCCGCAGTTCCGGCTCGTTCAGCAGCCATCCCCGCAGTTCCTCCACAGCACCCGAAGGTCCTTCCGCCCGTACGGTCATGACGGTACGCATCTGTCTCCCCCTCGTTCTCCGGCCCAGGAGTTCACCCACGACCCCCGACGCCCTTGGAGGGTCCGAGGCTACTCAGCCGGGCGCCGGCGCTCCAGGGGATCACGCCGCCCGCCCCGAAGCATCGCCGCGCGTCCGGCCCCGGCGCCGGACGCCCCAGGACGGCCAAAAGGCGCGGTCGGAATGGCCTCTGCGGGCGGCCCGTAGAAGGCAACACCCCTCAGGACGGCCGCTCCGTAGCAGGCGAAACTCTCAGGACGGCGCTCCGTAGCAGGTGGCGATCGCGGCGGCGCGGTTCCGCAAGGAGGTGCGCAACCACTGCGGGGCCAGGGCTTCCGCGTCCGTGGCGAGCTGCCACAGCGCCCACTCGGCGTGCCGTGAATCCTGGAACGTCAACTCCAGCCGCAGCCGGCCGTCCGCGTCGGCTTCTTCTGCGCGGACGGCCAGCGCGGTGCCGACCAGCTCCTCCCGCCGCGCCGGGTCTACCCGTACCAGCACGGCGACTTGGTCGCCGCCGGTCCGGAACGTCGTGCTGCGTTCCTGCCAGGCCCGGTCCAGATCGACCCGGTCGGGTCGCTGCGCGGGTTCGTCGAGTTCCTCGGCGGCCGACACCCGGGACAGCCGGTACGTGCGGTCCGCGCCGGACCGCGTGGCCAGCAAGTAGCCCTGGTCGCGCACGGTGACCAGGCCGATCGGGTCCACCGTGCGCCACTTCGGGGTTCGGTCCACAGCCGCGTAGCGGATGCGCAGCTTGTGTCCGGCCAACACCGCGCGCCGGACCTCGGCCACGATGGTGTCGGGCACCTCCTCGGCGACCACGCGGCGTGAGAGGAGGTCGGTCTCCGGGTCGATGAGCAAGCGCTGCGCCGCGCCGGCCGCGGTGTCCCGATAGCCTTCGGGCAGCGCGTCGACCACCTTGAGCATGGCTGAGGCGAGCGCCGATCCGAGGCCGAACACCTGGGCGCCGCGGCGTGATCCGGCGACCAGCAGGGCGAGCGCCTCGTCGTGGTTCAGTCCGGTGAGCTCTGTCTGGAAACCGGGCAGCAACTCGAAACCGCCGTGCCGGCCGCGTTCGGCGTAGACCGGGACGCCGGCTGCGGACAGCGCCTCTATGTCGCGCAGCACGGTACGCGTGGATACCTCGAGCTCGCGGGCGAGCGTGGCCGCGGACAGCCGACCGTGCCGGCGCAGCAACAGCACCAGCGAGACCAACCGGTCGGCGCGCATACGAAAACCCTAGCGGAATACATGACACAGGATGTCGTGATGCGTTGGCAGGCTCTCAACACGACGTCGAAGAGCGGCAGTTACCGAGCCGATGGACGTACGTATCGTCGCTGAACCGAATGGAGCTGATGTGGCTGTGGAGCGAACGACGGTCAACCCGTGGACCTGGTCCGTGGAGATGGGCTACAACCAGGGTGAGATCGTCTCCGGGCACACCCGGACCCTGTACTGCGCCGGGCAGACCGCGATGAGCGGCGACGGCAAGCCCCAGCATGAGGGTGACATGGCAGGGCAGTTGGCGCTGAGCCTCGACAATCTGGAGGCCGTACTCAGCGAGGCCGGCATGTCCTTCGCGAACCTCGTACGGCTCAACGTCTACGCCACCGACGTCGATCTGCTTTTCCGGCACTACGGCGTGCTGGCGTCGCGGCTGGGCGCCGCCGGGGTGGCCCCGACCACCACGATGCTCGGGGTGACACGGCTGGCGATCCCCACTTTGATGGTCGAGCTCGAGGGGACCGCCGTCGCGTGATGTGACCTCGCCGCCTCCGCTGTTCGTGCCGGTCGAACCGGCACGAACAGCGGGCCGGGTGGCCGCTTTCGACGGACCGGCCGAACCTCTTCGCTTGTTCCTCAGCGGGCCGGCAACGGCCAGGCAGCGCCGTCCCGGCCGACGAGCCATCACCTCAGGCGCTCAGCGCTCTCAAGCGATCCGGGTGGGAGACATCCGCGAACGGGCGGTGCGACCTGAGGGTGCTCGGCCACGATCCGGGTGGTCCGACCGGTGCCGCTCACGGCGAGCGCGATCAGCGGCAGCAGGGTGAGGGCGGCGAGGACGGCGCCGACCAGAGCGGGGCCGGTCAGGCCGAGGGAGGAGTCCAGGGCCCGCCCGGCGAGGGCCGAGCCGCCGGCGATGCCGGTGTTGTAGGCGGACGTGGTCAGCGCCGACGTCAGCGTGGGGGCATCACCCGCGAAGCGGACGGCGAGCGAGGTGACGACCGGGTTGATGCTGAATCCGGTCAGGGCCATGAGGAAGACCAGAGCGACGGCCGTCACAGGGGCGTCCGACAGGGGGATCAGCAGCAGGAGGACGAGCGCGGTCGCCGCGGCGGCGGTGACCGTCGTGACCATGGGGCGGCGGTCGCCCAGCCGGCCTCCGAAGGAGTTGCCGCCCACGGCGCCGACACCGAACGCGATCAGCACCAGCGGCACGGCGCCTTCGGCTATGTGGGCGCGGTCGGTCAGCAGCGGTGTGATGTAGGTGTAGGTCGCCAGGACACCGCCCATGATCAGCACCGCGGCGCCGAGTGCCAGCCAAAGACGGCCTTGGCGGAGCGCACGGAACTCGGCCCGTACCGACCCTTCGGCGCGTTGCTCGACCGTGGGGAGGAATCGGCCGATGACCGCGGCGGCGAGGGCGGAGAGGACGGCCAGGGCCCAGAAGGGGCCGCGCCAGCCGGTGAACTGCCCGGCGAGGGAGCCGATCGGCACGCCGACGACGTTGGCCAGGGTCAGGCCGCCCATCATCACGCCGACGGCCCGGGTGGCGTTGCCCGGACCCGCGGCGGCGGTGGCGATGACGAATCCGACGGCCCAGAACGCCCCGGTGGCCAGGGCGGTCACGACGCGGGCGACGAGGACCACCGTGAAGGAGCCGCTCAGCGCGGCGACGACGTGCCCGATCGCGAAGACGGCCAGGGCCAGCACCAGGGTCCGGCGCTGCGGCAGGCGCAGGGTCGCCAGGGCCATGGTCGGCCCGCCGACGATCATGCCGATGGCGAAGGCGCTGATCAGCAGGCCGGCGTCGGAGACGCTGACGCCGAGGTCGCCGGCCATGTCCGGGAGCAGTCCGGCGATGACGAACTCGCTCGTTCCCATCAGGAACGTACCGGCGGCGAGCACCCGGACGACGAAGGGCAGCTTGCCGGGGGCGGTCCCTGCTGCGGAAGGCATACGGCTGCTTCTCTCCTTACGGGTGGTGGTCAGGCGGCGGCTTCGATGCGGACGCGGTCGGCCGTGGCGAGCCGGCCGATGTCGCCGCTGTCGTCGAGGCGGCCGAGGACGAGCAGGTCGCCGGAGGCGGAGGGGCCGTCGCGGTAGAAGAGGGCCAGGTTGCCCCAGGGCGCGTAGTAGGCCAGATCGCCGGCCTTCGGTGCGGCCGGGGCCGGTGCGCCGGACGTGTCCAGCTTGCGGGGCGGGTATCCGACTCGCTCCGTCCCGTGGAAGTCCTCCAGTTCCAGGGTGAGCGGGAGCAGGCCGGCGAGGTCGCGCGCGGCGGGGCTGTCGTTCAAGGTGGCGTCGACCCGGTGGCCGTCGATGGTGAGCCGGATGTTCATGGAGGTGTCCCTGTCGGACGGGGTGGGGGGTGCCTCGGCCGTGGCCGTCTGCTGCCGCCCGGCGGCGGACGCCGGAGACGGGGAGGCAGACGAGGAGTCGGCACAGGCCGTCACGGCCAGCAGGAAGGCGGCGGCCGGGACGGCGCGGGCGAGGACACTGCGGGCGGACGATCGCATGGCGTGATCCCGGGGTCGGTGGGGCATCGGTCCGACGTAGTGCCGGAACCGGTGGTCTCGGTGTGCGGGGCGTCACATGAGGGGTGTAAATCCGGCCCGCGGCGCCGTGACGCCGTGGCCGGAAGCGCCACGCCACCAGGTAACCGCCGTTCCGCGCGCGTAGCGAGGCACCAACGAGGGGTGTACCGGCAGTGAACCCCACCTGCGGCGCGCAGGCCGTACCGTCGAGGTGTGGACAACCGTGAAGAGGTCCGCGAGTTCCTCACCTCGCGGCGCGCGAAGATCGCCCCTGAACAGGCCGGACTTCCCGCCGGCACCCGCCGCCGCGTGCCGGGGCTGCGCAGGAGCGAGGTCGCGGCCCTGGCCGACGTCAGCGTCGAGTACTACGCGAAACTCGAGCGCGGCAACCTCGCCGGCGTCTCCCCGGCCGTCCTTGAAGCCATCGCCCGTGCCCTCCAGATGGACGACGCCGAACGCGCCCACCTGCTTCGTCTGGCCCAGGCCGCCGACGGCTCCGACGCCCTGACCCGCCCCCGCCGCCGTACGACGCGGAAGTGGACGCCGCACCGCAGCCTGCAATGGACCCTGGACGCGATCACCGCCGGGCCCGCCTTCGTCCGCAACGGGCGCATGGACCTGCTTGCCGCCAACCAGCTGGCCCGCGCGTTCTACGCCGACGTCTACGCCGCGCCCGGGAACCAGGCGAACCTCGCCCGTTTCAACTTCCTCGACCCCGCCTCCCGGCGCTTCTACCCCGACTGGGACCTCTTCGCCGACGTCGCCGTGGCCATCCTGCGCACCGAAGCCGGCCGTAACCCGTACGACAAGGACCTGCACGACCTCGTCGGCGAGTTGTCCACCCGCAGCGAGGAATTCCGCACCCGCTGGGGCGCCCACGATGTCCGCCACCACGGCACCGGCACCAAACGGTTCCACCACTCGGCCGTCGGAGAGCTCACCCTCGCCTTCGAGGGCCTGGAGATGGCCGCCGAACCGGGCCTCACCCTCACCATCTACACGGCCGAACCCGGTTCCCCCTCCGAAGAGGGCCTGCGCCTGCTCGCCTCCTGGATCGCCACACAGGAAGCCGGTACTCACAGCGAGCCGACCACGACCAACTGACCTCGGTGACCGCCACCGGAACGTGGTCCTTCAGCCGGCCGCGCGGACCTTGTTCAGCACCGGGAAGTACCAGCGCATGATGTCGCGCAGTTTGTCGCCGTGACCACGCGCCCAGTCCCGCTGCAGCTCGGCGACCACGGCCGGGGCGGTGACCGGGTGCGCTCCCGCCTGGATCATCCGCTGCATGGCCCGCTCGTGGCTGTCCGGGCTGATGCCGCCGACCGCATCCGACACCGGGTGGACCTCGAAGCCGTCCTGGACGGCGTCGAGCGCCGTGAAGGCGAGACACACCTCGGTCCACAGACCGGCGGTGATCAGCTGTGCGACGGCCGCCTCAGCCGTCGCGTTTCCCGCCGAGGACCTGCTCGCGCAGGATGTCCGCGTGGCCACAGTGCTGGGCCAGTTCACGCAGCACGTGGAGGTAGACCCAGCGCAGGGGCAGCGGGCCTCGGCGATTGCCCAGTACGAGGTCGTCGAGTGTCAGCTCCGCGGTGGCCCGGCGGGACGCCGCGCACGCCCGCTGATGGGCTCGTTGGACGGACGCGATCGTGTCGTTGTCGTCGAGATCGAACGACTCGTCGGGCGTTTCGGGAATGCCGATCTCGGCGCGGGAACGGCATGTGACCGCCTCGTCGAACCAGACCTTCTCGACGAACGTGGCGTGCTTGACCAGCCCCAGAAGTGTGGTCTTGGACGTGACCAGCGACAGGCGGGCCTGTTCGTCGGTCAGCCCGTTCAAGCTGTCATGGAGCGCGGATCGATGCTCATCGAGGAACGTCTCGAACTGCTCGCGGAGCGCTGCGTGGAACACCGTGGGTTCCGTCGACGGAAGGGAGACCATGTCGCCAACGATAGGCTGCCGGGCCCTCGTTCGAGAGCCCGTCTGACGTGAACGTACCCAGGACTCCTCCAGCTGCCATCTCGACCCGGTGACCCGCACCAGTGTGGCCGGTGGCACCGGGGTCGGCGAGAAGCAGCGGTAGTAGGCGAGTTCGCGGGTGGTGCGGTTGCGGCGGATCAGCAGCTGGTGGCTGCCGGGGCGGGGTTCGGCCAGGTCGATGACGGCCGAGTCGTAGAAGCGGTGCCCTTTGGTGCCGGCCCCGGCCGCCAGCTTCTGCGAGGCCCGCCTGGGCACCTTCGCGGCCAGGGCATCCGCGTTGGCATGCATAGACGAGGTAGACGGCGACCTGCGCGTTCCGATTCTCCCCGCGGTGCCGGTGTACTGGCGCTGGACACCGACGGTGTGCGTGCCTTCTTTCACGTCCCCGGTCTCGTCGACTACCAGCACCGCATCCTCGTCGCGCAAGTGCTCCAGTACGTACTCACGCACGTCGTCTACGTACTCATGCACGGCGTCGCGCACGGCGTCGGCATCCCACCTGGCCCGGCCGAGCAGGTGCTGCATGTCGTCCGGACCGGCCTCCCCGGGCCACTCGGTGACGCCCCAACAGTTCTTGCGCGGCAGGTCCGACAGCAGCCCCGGTACCAAGTCCCTTACCCGACGCCGGGGTTCAACCCGCGCGAACCGGCCCGCTATCCGGCCCATCAGGACCTCGCACGCCTCCTGCCGGCGGACAGGGTCTACGCTGTGACCCGCGGCCATCGCATGATCTTCAAGTTTTCACACACCGGTGATCACCGGTGACCGCACCCGTTTTCACGGCCCCCGCGGTCACGACGTGTGAAGACGGGGCCGCATCCCGTGTCCCGCTCGGGCACGCAGCGTCCGCCCGCCGACTCGTGCCAGGAGGACACATGCAACGCGGCGAAGTCTGGTGGGTCGACTTCGACGAGCGACGTCCGGTCGTGCTGCTGTCGGGCGACGAGTCATCCGGGCTCCAGGCCATGCAGGTCGTTGCACCAGCGGGCGTCGACATCAGCGGCCTGGGCGTTGAAGTGGCGATAGGCGCCCTGGAAGGACTGCCCTTCGAAGGCGTGCTGCGGTTCGCTTTCCCGCGTCCGGGCTTCACTCCTTGCACATGGCTGACCACCGTGGCCCGGGACGACCTGATCGAGCGGGCGGGCGTGTTGTCCTCCGCGAAGCTCAACGAGGTTGGAGAAGCCCTCCATGCCGCTGGACAGAAGAGGGAGTGGACCCCGATGACGCTTGCCAGGCTCCACGAGATCAAAGATGCCCGCCGTCTCGGAGGACTCGAGTAGCGGACGCCTCTGCCGCCCACCTCGATTTCGTCGAAAGTTCGGGCCGCACCCCAGATACGCGATGCGCCTGTCCGCGAGCGCACCGAAACCCAGAGTGGTGAGCTGAGGCGCTCCTTGCCGATACGGTCGCGAGGTGGAGTCGAAAGAGCTGGACGAGTGCCCGCTGCACGGGGCCCGTGTGCGCCCTGAGTATCTGGTCGGGCGGCGTCTTGAACAGGTGCTTGTGTCCTGGCACTTGTACGGCGCCGAGGACCCGTCCGGGCCGATGGATGTGTGGCTGATCGACGACGCGGGAGACTCCACCCGCGTCACGACTGGCTCGGACTGGTGCCTGATCGTCGAGGTGTCGGCCCCCTTTGAGGGATATGACATGGCTGAGTGCGGCCGAGTCGAGGTCGCCCCTGCCAACAGCGAGACACCGTTCATGGAGCACCTCGGCACGACGGTCCTCGCAGTGCGGGAAGAGTGGGATCCTGCAAGTGGACGGATCGCGCTTGAGATCGTCTTCGATTCCGGCGGCGTCCAGTGCGAGAGCTGGTCCGGAGACCTCCGCCTGACTGCCGCGTGATTCACGCTCCAGTGCCAGCGGGGTCCATGTGAGGGTCTTGCGTGGCCTGGTGTGACGGCATCGGAGTCGCTGAGACGGCACTTGGAAGGGCCTGGGGGGAACCCACGGGCCCATCCCGTCATCGTGCGATTTGGACGGGCGCGTTGCGGGACTCGTTCCTCGGCGGCCTGCCGCCGAAGGTGCGTTCGAAGGAGCGGATGGCGTCCTTCTACTTCCATTCCAGCGCGGCCGTGGGCGCTGGACGCGAGGAACCGGTCGCAGCGGGGGCCGGGTTGCGGGTCGCCGAGGCGGTCCCGGGCGCACTCCGGGACGATCTCGTAGCCGTCCGGGGCTCTCTTTCGTGCTCATACGCTGCCGGCGCGCGCCGTGGTTTCTCCGGTGCGGGTGCGGGTGCGGGTGCGGGCGTCCGTGGCCCGAAGGCGGCGCCTGAAATCTGGCCCGGGATGTCGGTCGACAAGGGCGGGGGTCTGGCCGGGGCGTATGCCCGAGCCCCCGCACAAGACCGCGTCTCTGCGTGTGACAGGGGTGCACTTCACGCGTCCACGAGTCTCGACGAGGAACCCGGCGCGGCGGCAGGCCACTCGCATCCCCGCCGGGCAGCCGGGATGGGCTGTTTGTACCAATCCGGTCCCCCTGCCCGCCGGCGCCCATTGTGCTGGTGACCTGTACGTTCACCCCGTTTCCGAGCCAGATGGGGGAGGGGTGGGCGTGCCATTGTCCGGGTTTGTGCCGAGGGTGGTGTACGGGAGGCGCGAACACCACCGGAGCCATGCCGGGTGCGGGTCTTCCATGGGAGGAGTGTCATGCGCAGATTGTCACGGGCCCGGGTCGTCCTGGCCGGAGCCGCCGTTGTGCTGGTGTGTTCCTCGTCCGCAGCGTGGGCGGGTGGCACGCCCGCGGGAGCGGGGCCCTCGAACGTGAGCGTGAGCCCGTCGCAGGTCCATCAGGGCGCGACGGTGAAGGTCACCGCCTCGGGCTGCACCAGCGGCGGCACGGTCACCTCCGCGGCATTCCCCGCCGTGCAGTTGCCCGCCGGAACGACTACGACGGCCACCGCACGGGTGGCCGACACCGCCACGCCCGGCGCCCACACGGTGACGGTGCGGTGCGGCAGCCGGACGGCGAACGCCTCGTTCACCGTGCTGGCCGGCACCCCGGCACGGGGCGGTCTCGGTGGCAGCCAGATCTCGAGCACGGCGGTGACCGCCGCGGGCGGTGCCATGGCGGCACTGGCCGCCTGCACCGGAGCCTTCCTGATCACCCGCCGCCACCGCGCCCAGTGAATGCGGGTGACGTACACCGGCGGTGCCGTGCCTGAACCGGGAGCGGCCGACCCGGGTCGTGTACCGCCTGCCCTTTGACGTGTGGTTCCGGACCGGCGAGGCGAGCGCCGGCCCGGAACCACACCCCGCAACCACGGCAAACCGGGTCGGGAAGTGGCCGCACGGCTCTCAGCCCGGTCCCACAGCCGCACCACTCCGCCGCACGGCGCGGCGCGCGTGCCGGAGGTTCTGGACTCGGAACCGGCCGTCCACGGAGAAGGTGAAGGGGAAAGAACGCACCGGCGTCCTTCGCCGACGAGATCCGCCTCGGTACGGGCTGGCAGTGCACGGCCGCGTTCCTCTGATTGCGCCGAGGGCCAGCGGCTGGTCAACGCAGGTGAGATCACCCGCTGATCCGCGCAATGCCTCGGTCGTCTTCTAGGGTCGTTCGTATGATGATCGACACCAGGTTCGCCGGCTCGCTCTTCGAATCCCTCCAGGCTGACGCCCTCACCAGCCCGGACCAGCTGCGCGAGCTCTACCCGCAGCCGAACCCGAACTCGCTCCGCAAGGAGACCGGCCGCCTGACCGAGGAGAGCCGGGCTCTGATCGGCTGTTCCTCGCTGGTGTTCATCGGCAGCGCGGATGTCGAGGGCCGGGCGGACGTGACGCCGCGTGGCGGCCCCGCCGGGTTCGTCTCGGTGCTCGACGAGCAGACCTTGGTCATCCCCGACGCGACCGGTAACAAGCGGCTCGACACCATGCACAACGTGTTGCAGACCGGACGCGTCGGACTGCTCTTCCTCGTTCCCGGCCGCCCGACCACGCTGCGCGTCAATGGCCGCGCCTGCATCTCGGCGCGTCCGGAGCTGCTCGCCCAACTCACGCCCGTTGGCAAACCGCCGGTCACGGCGATCGTGGTGCAGGTCGAGCAGGCTTATCCACACTGTCCGAAGTCGCTGATGCGCGCCAATGCCTGGCAACCGGAGCGGTGGGTGCCTGCTGATGCCCAGCCGACCAGCGCCGAGGTGACGCTGGCTCAGCTGAACCTGCCCGGCCTGACCGTCGATCAGGTCGAGGAGGCCGAACGGGAGTCACTGCGCCTGCGTTACGAGTGAGTTCGGATGAGCACTCCTGTCGCGATGAGGTCAGGCGCCGCCGGCAGATGAGCGCGCATCCGAGGGCGAGGAATGGTCCCCCGGACAAGCCGGCGGTACTTGTCGTCGTCGTAGCCTCGGTCGCCCAGCACCACGTCCGGGCCGCGCCGCGGGGCAGGCATGTTCTCGAAGCAGAGCAGGCTCCGGCTCCAATCCGCCCTGTTGCACGGCCCCTTCACCGGCGTACCGGCCCTCCGTGTCTGCCCGGACCCGGTCGTGGCGCGGTTCAATGGCGGCCATGACGCGAAAAACCTCATCCACCGCCGTCGTCACCGTTGTTGTCGCTGTCGTGTTCGCCGCTCTCACGTCGTGTTCCTCGGATTCTTCGGATGGGTCCCCCACCGAAGAGCGGCCCACCAGGTCAGGCTCCGGGGCACCGGCGTCGGACCCCGGGCCGACTCCCACAGCGACGGCCACGCCGTCGCCCTCGCCCACCGGGCCGTGCGCCGACGGGACGTGTGAGATCGAGGTCGCCGTAGGCGACGTCGTGACAGTGCCGGAAAAGTACGGCCTCGGGCCGATCGAGGTGACGGCGATCACCGATGGTGAGGTCGAGATGGTCGCGCCGCTGACGGGATCGGGCTACAGCGTTTCGGGCTGCTCCGGCGGCGGCAGCGTGTCCTCGGACGGCAGCGGCGGCGTCCGGCTCAGCTGCGGCAAGGGACCCGCCGCGACCATCAACGACGCCATGAGCCTGGAGGTCGCAGAGATCCTCGACACCGCCGCAGTCCTCCGGATCGAACCCGTCGGGTGACGCACGGCTCTGCCCCTGGGGCAGGATTCCGTACAACGATGCCCTTCACGCGGAGACGGTGCCGAGGCGGCTCAGGCGCGGTGGGCACCGGGCATCCCCTTCTGACGTCGCGACGGGAAGGACCTTCTGAATGCGCAGCTCAGGGCGGCCATGGCTCAGGGTCCTCGGCTGGGCCCTGTTCATCGTCGGCATGACCACGTTCTTCATCAACGCCGAGGCCCTCATGAACGGCAAGGCCGTCGAGTGCGACGGCAGCCCGATGAGACCCGGTCAGTGGTGCGTGAGGGTGGGCGGCGAATCCCTCAGCTACGACGAGGAGGAGAAGAACGAGGCCCGTGGAGAACTCGTCGGCTACGCGGGGGTGGGCCTCGGCATCCTCGGTATCGCCGTCTTCGTCACCAACGGGATCACCACGCGACGAGGAAACCGACAACGCTAGCCGTCGGGGTGGGAACGCCTTGAGTGCTGCGCCTGGGCGACACGCTGCCGGGGCCGCCGCCTGCCCATCGGGTCCCACCGCGCCCGAAGTCACCGCTTGGTCCTCGAGAAGCCCGCCATCCCGACTTGGTCGCGCCCCCACGGCAGCGGCTTGGGGCACCCTCAACTGGGGCCCGTCGTCCGGTTCACGCCGCACGCTGTCGTCCGCGACAGGCCCGAGGCGGCGCTCCGCTCAGGGCTTCTCGCCGCGCGCGTACGGGCCGAGTAGCTCTCGGAACGCGGCATCGCCGGGAGGCTCGAACTCCTCCGTGTCCGCGCCGCGTTCGACGAACGGTGTGCAGGTGGCGGAGGTGCGGCCGGCCATGCGATGGGTGTCGAGCAGGCGGCCGGTACGGGCCTCCAGGACCCGTACCTCGTACCGGCCCTCGTAATGGGAGATCTCCCGGCCCGCTTCGACAGGCGACTCGTACCGGCACTTCTTGAGGAGCTTGCCCAGCCCCTCGTACCGGGCGCAGGCTACGAGCTGCACCCGCTCGGGCAGCGGCGTGAACGGATCGGCGCGGTCATAGCCGCCGCCCCCCTCGAACTGGTGCAGCAGACCGTTGACATGGACGACCACAGGGCGCGGTCCCGACGCCGACAAGCGTGCCGCCCGGGGGACCGGACGGCCCCCTTCCTCCTGGCACAGGCCACTGAACGAGAAAAGGTCGAGGCGCGTCTCTGCTGGGCTTTCCGACACCGGGGCCGTCGGGGTGACCGGCCGCCCGGAGGACCCGGGGGCGACGGAGAAGGCCGGGGTCGCGGCGGATCCGCCGGTATCGCCGTCGCCGCCCGAGGGCCGTCCCAGCAGCCCGATCAGGACCGCGACCCCTGCCAAGGCCACGACCCCGGCCCCGTAGCGCGCCCGTCCAGCCACCCCGTCCGCCCCCTTCCGGTGTCAGCGCCCGCCGATCCGGCCTCCCGCGGTGCGCCGGTGGCCGGAGGCGGTGGGACAACCGTAGCCGCTCGACGCGGACCTCCGCCGGGGCCGGCGGACGGCCGGACAACCGGTTCACCGCCATCCGGGACAGGTTCACCGCCCCGGCGCCAATGCGGAGATCTCCTCCACTCGCTCCATTCGTGGTCCCCGTCGACTTCGTCGGCGGGGACGGCGGCTTCGACCTCCCGCGCAAGCGTGTCCTGCTCGCGTGGCGAAGCCCTGCAACCTCTCACCACTCGAACGGCTATACCGGCTCCTCGTACAGGCCGATCTCGGAGGGCCTGCGACCAAGCAGCAGCGCGAGACGCCCCTCCACGGCGGCGAACCAGTCGTCGAGGTCCGCACCGGCGTCGTGGAAGAACCAGGAGTCGAAGCTTCCCAGGGCATCCAGGTCTGGTTCGGGCTCGTAGCGGAGTTCGCAGTGAACTTGCATGTAGTGGTCATGCTCGCCGTCGTCGGTGATGTCGAACTGCCGCGTGAGGTCCACAGTGAACAGCGGTCGCCCGCTGAAGGCGTACGTGCCGTATTGAAAGAGCAAGCCGTCGGAGTCGGGCGTGGGCGCGGTGTCAAAGCGTCTCCGCCCGAAACGCATGAAGGCGAGCCATGCACCCCGAGTGGTCCACTCGGTCATCTCCGACTGCCCGGTCGCCAGCTCGGCACGCAGGAGGTCGAGGGCTTCCTCCGGCCGTGGTCTGTTGGGCACGTCGGCTCCCTTCGTTCAGTGACGAAGCCAGTCTGAAGCACACAGAGGTGTCCCATGGGTGGGCTTGTCGTCACCGATGGGGGGGACTGCGGCGTCGAGGTCGGACCGTTTCGTAGGAAGATCATTGCGCGTTAGGGTGCCGCGGTGACGTGGATCGAGCGTGTGGTCGAGCGGGAGGGTGTGCGGCTCGTCTGTCGGGACTGGGGCGGAGACGGGCCGGCGCTGGTGCTGCTGCACGGGCTGGCCGGCCATGCGGGCGAGTGGGACGCACTGGCAAGGCCTCTGAGTTCGGCATACCGGGTGGTCGCAGTCGACCAACGCGGCCACGGCGCCAGCGACCGCTTCCCTTCAGACGTCTCCAGAGATGCCTTCGTCGAAGACATCGTCGCCGTGACGGACCAGTTGGGCCTGGAGCGGGTTGTCCTTCTCGGACAGTCGATGGGCGGACACGCGGCCATCCTGGCCGCCGCGAGGCATCCTGAGCTGGTCCGCGGGCTGGTGTCCATCGAAGCCGACGTGAGCGGTCCCGACCCGGAATGGCCGACTCATATCCGCCGGTGGTTCGACTCGTGGCCGACCGCCTTTCCCTCACGCGATGCTGCGATCCGGTTTTTCGGCGGCGGAGCGATCGGCAAGGGCTGGGCGGACGGGCTGGAGGAACGCGACGGGCAATGGTGGCCCCGCTTCGACCGGGACGTGATGGTCCGGTCCGTGGCGGATGCTGCCCGGCACTCCTTCGCACATGAGTGGGAGCGCGTCGCCTGCCCTACCCTGCTCATCCTGGCCCAGGCGAGCTTCATCCCGCCTGCACGGGTCGATGCGCTGATGCGCCGCCGCATCCCCTCGGTCTCCGTCAGCGTTCGCGAGACCCGCCATGACCTGCACCTGGAGCAACCCGACATCGTGTACCGCCTGGTCTCCGAATTTCTCGCCGGTCTGTCCGCATAGGGGTGCGCCAGGACTTGCACCGGTCCCAGCACCAGGCGAAGGCGCGCATCGGATCGCCCGACAGCGCGCCGGGCACGAGTTCGTGCCCATGTGTCGTGCTCCATGCTCCGGACATGCTCGTCCTGACCCGACGACCAGGAACCCGCCCCGCCGCCTGGTCGCCGCCCACCCGCAGGCGCATCCCCCTGAGGCGCCCAGCGGCTGGTGCGTGCCCGCCGCTGTCGCCACCGCTTCACCGACCGCCACGAGCTGCGACAGGCCACGCCTGATGGCGCCGAACCCTGGTCCGCGCGTACGTAGCCCCCGTCGCGAAGGCCATATGGCGCACGGCGTTTCCCGACCACGGAGCCCCTCGGAGCCCTGCGCAGCTGTCAGGTCGGGCAGCGGCATGGACAATGGACAAGGAGCAAGATCTGCTGCGGCTGGCTTGAAGTTCTGGGCTCGGAACTGGCCATCCACGGAGAGGTGAAGGAGAAGGAACGCACCGGCGTCCTTCACCGTCAGACCCGTAGGTTCGGACAGTTCGACTACCGGATGAACCTGCCGGCCGACGCTGACCCCGAGCGCATCAGCGCCGACCTGACCCACGGCGTTCTGACCGTCCGCGTACCCAGGACGGGGCACGAGAAGCCGCGACGCATCGAGATCACCGCCCGCTGAACGGGTCCGGCCGGCGATTCGACCCGCTTCTCCGCCGTCGGCGTGCACGGCGACGGCGTGGCTGCCTTACGCCGCCGGGAAACGCGCGACCGGCGGACCACGGTCTTGTCGATCAATCGAAGTACGACTCAAGTCCGCCGCGACGCCGGATGTCGAGTGTCGCGCAGTGGAACGAGCCGCCGAACGGGGCGTAGTGCATCAGATCGCACGGGATCGGCTCGAACCCCCAGCTCTCGAGCGCCCGCAGCATGCGGGTGTGGTGCCGCTCCGCGATCACCCGCTTCTCATCGATCATGAGAACGTTCATGTTGAGCCACTTGCCGCACATCGAGGTGATCTTCAGCAGGCGCTCGGAGATCGGGTCGGGCTCCGGGGCAAGGAGAACGTCCCACGTGCGCAGAACCTGCGGCAGACGGTCGACGTCGATGTACTCGGGATTGAGCAGCACCTTGCCGGGCGCGAGCAGGACGAACGTCGTGTCGATGTGCATGGGCGTGCGGCAGCGGCTCTCGATCTCGTGGATTCGGTAACCGGGACCGAGATGCCGGCGCAGCCACGCGATGCCCATCCCGTTGGTGACGTTGCTCCTTGTCACGAACAAGTCGCGTCCGGCGCGCACGAAATCCGCAGCGTCGAACACCGGCTCGAACTCGGTGAGGATGTAGCGCATGGGCTCGCCGGCCGCAGGGGGACGGAAATCCGCCTCGAACAGTTCGTCGGTGAGCTGCGGCTTCGGTGCTGCCGTCCAGCGTGCGCCGCGCCGGAAGTAGTCCTTGAGGAGCGGACGGTAGGAGTGTGTCTCGAAATACCGGCACGGCCACGCCATCGGGGTTTCGATGATCTCGTCGCCGATCACGAGCATGCTGTCCCGCGGACATGTGTTGCAGAAACCGCGCGACGACCAGTCGGGCGTGCCGAACCGCTTCTTGTGATCGACCGCTTCCGGCCGCCTGACCGTGATGCCGAGGGACTGCAGGAGAGCGACGAACTGATCGAGTTCCTGCTGTGCCCGCTCGACCAGCACGCGCGGGTACCTGAAGCCGGCGGCAAGCCCCTGCAGCCTCGCCGCCCAGGGCGGGATGTTGCAGGCCACGACCGCATGGTGGGAGGGGAACGTCGCGCCCTCGAGACGCCCGACGATGATCTCTTCCAGAGGGTCCCACTCGGTGTGCGAATTGACCGGCGCACGTGTCGGCGTGCTCATCGAAACCACCTCCGGTGTCACCATGCGCGCCTTGTTGGTTCGTTGCCCGGCGTAGGGCCACCGATGAGTGTTCCGTTGCCGTGGTAACCGCGACTGAAACGGTTCTCCTCCCTTGCTCTCCGGCTCGAACAGGCATCAGCCCTGCTGGCGCGGCGGAGGGTACGGCGTCGCTCACCAAGAGCTTCCACACACTGCACAACGCGCAGGACCCACGACAACGCCGCCACGCCGTGATCACACCAATGGCCCGGCGCGGCTCCCCGTGGGCCTTTCCCTGGCGCGTGCCCGGTGGACTTGGGCTGCTTCAGGATGCGGCTTCGCGTTGCGGCACCACCGCGACGGGACAGTCGGCATGCTGGAGCGCGGTGTGCCCGACGCGGCCGAGGGACAGCGCGAAGAAGGTGCCGTCGCGGAGCATCGCGAAGAGGACGTCGGCTCGTCGTCTTGCGAGGCGGAGGAGGGCTTGGTGTGGTGCTTGCCCTGGCTGATTGCCTTGGCGCGTGCTGCTGCCCGGTACCGGGCCGGGGCTCGGCCGGCCAGGCAGCCGCAGGCGCCCGGGCGCCGGGCCACCGCCGAGTCGTCGAAGCCGACGAGGGCCACGTCGTCCGGGCGGGCCGCAGCGAACGCTAGACCTCAGCCGGAACCTTCTCAGCCGCCTTCTCGGCAGCCTCCTCGACCACGTCGCCCACAGCGGGAGGGGCGAACGCCGTGTACATCGCCGACCCCTGCTGGTTCGACTTCTCGACGGACTTCTTCTTGACGAGGGCCTCCAGGGTGTTGCGCACCGTCTGGACGGACGTCGCCCGCTCGGGATGGTCCTGCGCGAGCTGGTCGGTGACCTCCCGCGCAACACGCGGCTCGCCGGGGGACGTGAGGAGGATGCCCAGGACGAGCTCGTGCAACGGCGGCACCGCCTTCTCCTTGGCCGGCGCCTTCTCGGCCGGAGCCCTTGTGGCGGCGGTCTTCTTCACCGGAGTCTTCGCTGTGGCCGTCTTCTTCGCCGTCGCCTTCTTGGCGGTGCTCTTGCCCTTGGCGGCAGGTGCCTTCTTCGCGGCCGGCTTGGACTGCGCCGCCCTCACCTGCTTGCCTTGTCGCGGCTTCGGAACGGTCCGGGCAGCATCGGCAACGGCCTCGGCCTCGGCCGATGCGGGGGCGCCCGGCTCGCGCTCCCTCTGTTCGCCCGTGGCCGCCGGTGACGTCTCGTCCGCCCCGGCGACGGCTTCGGCTTCCGAGTTCGCGATGACCGTTGTGGGCAGGGTGGTGGCCTGCGCCTCGACCAACCACGCTTCCTCCACACGGAGTTGCTCGAGGCGCTCCTGGAGATCGGCCTGCTCCTTGCGGTTGGCCGCGAGGTCCTCCGCGTAGCGCTGTGCGTACACGTTCTGGATGGGGGTCTTCTCGGGCTGGTCGGCCACGACTGCACGCTCCTCGTACACGGTGTGTTGCTTACATGGTGTGTTGCTGCCGGATGCTACTCACCGGTGCGAGGTGGCAGTTGCCCTCCCGCACGAAGTCCACTCTTGTGGGCACCGTGGAGACCGATTTCGCTGCAACCTCCACGAGCATTGGACGGGCACCCCTGCTGTGAAGTGGGGGTTGCGAACAGACCTTGCCCCGTTGCCGGGCGACGCCCCCAACCGGCCCGCGATGACGGCATGGCGGCATCGCGGGCCAGTTGGGGGCGGACAGCACGGTGATGCGAAGCGAACGCCCTGAACGCCTCATGCCGAGCGAGCCTGGCATACGGCACAGGCGGCCGGAGTTGTCCTGGCCGGAGGTCAGACGCTGCCTCTCTCCACTCCGGCTCCTACCAGTCGACGTGCGCGCTGATCCATTTGGCCAAGCCGTCGTCGTCCCCTTCGGGGGGCAGCTCGGTCGCGCAGGACAGCGGGGTGTAGGACAGCTGGAGGTGGGTGAGGTAGCCGTAGGGCCCATTGTCGGACGCCGGCCCCAGAACGAGAGCGTGGGTGGGTGTACGCCAGACGCGGTGTGCGAGTGCGGGCGCGGACTGCAGCACGGCCGCGGCTGACAGGCTCGTCCGCTCAGGCGCTGTGCCGACGTGTTCGGTCACCGCCTGCGTCGCCTGAGCCAGGACGGCCTCGCATTCCTCGGTCGTGCAAGGTCGGCGGCCGTTCCAGCCGGGCAACTGCTCCCAGCGGTCCATGAGGCGGTACAGCCATGGACCGTTGGTCATGTTCTCGTCTTCGGCGTCCACCGGGTAGAGCTCACCGAAGACGAGGAAGTGCCGGGCCTCGGGATGGCCGAACGGGACGTACGTGTCGGTGCACAGGACATGTGCGTGACCGGTGCGGATCGAGTCGCAGACCAGCTCGTGCTCCCAGCTCCACCCTCGCTGCAGCATCTCGGCGTCGAGTGATTCGTCGTCGGTGGGTGTCGGCACCGTTGGCAGAGCGACCAGTTCGGCGACCACCGCTGCGGTCAACGGCCTGTGGGCGAGGGCGTGGACGGATGTCGGCATAGGGAGCACTGTAGAAGCGGTACCGGACAGGACGCAGACGCGCGCTGCCCACTCGGCGTCCGTAAGGGAGTCCGCGGGCCCCTTGTCGTCCCGCGCACCAATAGCGTCGCACCCCGGCTTCGGGGAACGGGGGTGGCGACATCGGGCATCTTGACGTTGGTTGTCCGTCGGCTGCGCCGGCGGTCGCCAAGGGGAGTTTCAGACCAGGTCAGTTGTCGAGGTGCCCGTCGTTCGTGTGAGCCGAGTAGTAGGCCGCCTGGCGGGCCATGATGGTGCGCATCGGAGTGTCGCTCGGGACGCCGTAGACGGTGCCCTCGAAGTCGAGGTCGCGCTGGATCTCCCAGATCTCGGCGTGCCGGTCGGGTGAGAACGACTCGGCCGGATCCCCGACCGCGATCCATCCGATCGGCACGACGGTGCCGGGGTGCAGTCTCGAGTTGACGTGCAGCACGCTGTTGATCCGCAGCTCGGAGCGGGCCCCGGCCACAGCGCCGGGGAACATCGACACGCCGGTCGCCACGAAGACCTCGTCCTCGACGGTCGCCCCGTTGATGTGTGCGTGGGGTCCGATCAGTACCGCGTCGCCCAGAACCGCCGGATGGTTTTCGCGGCCGCGGACGAGGGCGTTCTCCATGACGACCACGTTCGCTCCCGTGCGTACCTCACCGTCCTCGGCGGTGAGCACCGCACCGTGCAGGACGCGTGTGTGCTCGCCCAGGACGACCGCACCGCAGAGCACTGCCGAGGGGGCGACGTACGCGGACTCGGGAACCACAGGACTCTTTCCGCGATGCTCCAACAACATGCCCGGAGCTTAGGCCCGGGAAGGCGGGTCGACGCTTCTGACACGGTGCACGGTCACCCGGCCGGGGGTGGGGCTCCGGGGCTCATTGCGCGGCCGCGCGGGCGCGGAGGTGATCGCCGGCGAGGGCGGGAGGATCCAGGGATCCCGGTCTGGGTGATGGAGGAGGCCGAGGTGAGCGACGGCCCCCACATTCGGCACGGCGCGACGCTTTGCAAGCCTGGGTCGAGGTCTAGGCCTGTCGCTTAGATCCGTCCGTGAGATCGTCGTGGCCATGATCGAGTCCTGGATCATCGATGACGACAGCACTGCCCCGGTGTCGTCCGATGTGGTGCGGGAGACGTTTCGGACGAGGGTCGACGAAAGGCAGCTTGAGACGTGGCTGACCAGTTCGTCCGGTCGATCGCTGGCCTTCGTGACGAACACCGAGCGCGCGATGGTGGTGCTGTTCGATGGGGAAGACGGCGAGCAGCATGCCGTTGATCCAGGAGCGGGCGGTTCGAGCGAGGGGTTCGTTCTCTCCAACGGGCAGCATGACGAGTACCTGGACGAAGACACCGTGCCGATCGGTGAGGCGTTCAGGCTCGTGGAGCACATCGTCAGCACGGGTTCCTGGCCTGAGGACGCGCGCTGGGTGGTCGACCGCTGAAGCGTCGGCCTACCGCCGGGCCCAGATGAGGTTGGCGACGAGGTGGAGTGCAGCCTTGAAGGCGATGGCGAGCTTGTCCCCTCGCATGGCCAGGCCGCGCCACTGCTTGAGCCGGTTGATGCATCGCTCGACCGCGTTGCGCTGCTTGTACGCCTCGGCGTCGAAAGCCGGTGGGCGACCGCCGGCGCGGCCTCTCCGCAGATGCCACGTGAGACAACCTCTTAGAACTCCTAACAAAATGAGATGAAGAATGGCCTCAGGTCGGGCGACGATCGCTCGGTACTCGCCGACGAAAGGGCAGCTATGGGCGACAGCCCCCCGAGGGAGCTCATCTCGCTTGCTGATGACGAGGGCAACAGCGTCTCGGTCAACGTTTTGGGACGTAGCCCCAGATGGACCGCCGGGCTCGACGCGGAAATCGTCGTCAAGACGCCCTTCGTGTCCGGCCGTATCGACCTGGCGCTGTACGTTGCGAGGTTGGAGAGCTGGGCCGACGCACTGGAACGGCTTGACGCCGGCGAAGACGTGGCCTGGATGGAGATGAGCAGCGGGCCGTCCATCTTCATCCAGCTCACGGGCGAGCGTGACTGCCCGGAGGTAGTCGTGGAGGACGAGTCCGGGTCCATGGTCACCGTGCGGGTCCCGCTCGTCCCGCCGGAC
The DNA here is from genome assembly GCF_040677245.1 of Streptomyces kurssanovii. Lineage (NCBI taxonomy): Bacteria > Bacillati > Actinomycetota > Actinomycetes > Kitasatosporales > Streptomycetaceae > Streptomyces > Streptomyces kurssanovii. The sequence continues at coordinate 132,402 of NZ_JBFAQK010000006.1, read as the reverse complement.
GACTGGATTGCTGACCACCGCCAGCGTCTGCGCCAGGTGATGGATCACTGGGTTCCGATGCTGTCAGGGTAGGGAGACAAGTCGCCGCCAGCAGATGAGGGCGCATCCTAGGGTCAGAAAGGCTTCGTGGATGTCGTCGCGGATCTCCCAGCGGATCGGCAGGCGGCGGAACCAGTGCAGGTGGGCGAACGCACGCTCCACGACCCAGCGTTGGGTGCCCCGTCCGGAGCCGTGCCCGGTGCCGCGTCGGGCGATCACCGGCTTCACGCCGAGGGCCCAGACGAGGCGGCGGTACTTGTCGTGGTCGTAGCCGCGGTCACCGAGCACGATGTCCGGGCGGCGCCGGGGCCGGCCGCGCTTGCCCCGCACCGGTGGAACGGCTTCGAGCAGCGGAATGAGCTGGGTGACGTCGTTGCGATTGCCGCCGGTCAGGGTGACGGCGAGCGGGATGCCGGTGGCGTCGGTGATCAGGTGGTGTTTGCTGCCCGTCCTGCCCCGGTCGACAGGGCTTCGTCCCGTCTTGGGGCCCCCTTTAGCGCCCGGATGTGGGAGCCGTCGACCGTCGCCCGAGAGAAGTCCAGGGCGTTCGCGCCGCGCAGCTTCGCCAGGAGCTCTTGGTGCAGCCGGGGCCACACGCCAGCCTCGGTCCACTCGGCCAAGCGGCGCCAGCAGGTCATGCCCGAGCCGAAGCCGAGCTCCTGCGGCAGGTGTTCCCACGCGATCCCCGTGTGCAGCACGAAAAGGATGCCCTGGAACACCAGCCGGTCCGGATGCCGCTTCCGCCCAGGATGCAACGAGTCCGACGCTCGACCTTCGGCAGCAGCGGTTCGATCAACGCCCATAGTTCGTCATCGACATCCCACGGCTTCGGTCGAGCCACCCCGCACCCCCGGATCAACGGTCCCGGAGCGATCAAACCACCTCGAAGATCATTTCGTTAGGAGTTCTTAGAGGGCGTCTCACGTGGCAAGTCGCGAGCTTCTTGTAGCAGGTCAGGGCAGCGGCCAGGCCGAGGAAGGCGAGGAAGTGCGAGCCCTGGCTTTGTTGGTGAGTTGCGAGAGCGCCTGTAGCTCAGCGTGGAGAGCGCCCTCTTCCACGGGAGAGTGATGTCGCTGAGTTTTGAGAGCGCCGGGGTGCTTGCTTCGGGAGCATGGTTGTGCTCTGCACGACGAGGGGGCCCGGGTGCTGCCGAAGTCCAAGGTCGATCTGTACGCGGCGATCCGTCGTGATGCGAAGGCTGGTCTGTCGAGCCGTGCTCTTCAGCGGAAGTACGGTGTCGGGTTCCTGACCGTGCAGAAGGCGTTGTCGTCGGCCTGGCCGGAGCCGCGGAAGAAGCTTCCGCCGCGGCCGACGCGGCTGGATCCGTACAAGCCTTTGATCGATGAGATGCTGCGGGCCGACCTGGATGCTCCGCGCAAGCAGCGGCACACGGTGAAGCGGATCTTCGAGCGGCTGCTGGACGAGCACGGGGCGGACGAGCACGGGGCGGACGAGATCTCGTACCAGATGGTCCGTGGCTACGTTGCTGACCGGCGTGAGGAGATCCGGGTCCAGGCCGGGCGAGGTGTGGTGGAAGCCTTTGTCCCGCAGACCCATAAGCCCGGAGCGGAGGCGGAGGTTGACTTCGGCGACGTGACGGTGCGGTTGGCCGGCGAGTTGGTGACCTGCTACCTGTTCGCGTTCCGGCTGTCCTATTCGGGCAAGGCCGTCCACCGGATCTTCGCCTCGGCGGGTCAGGAGGCGTTCTTCGAGGGCCACGTCCACGCTCTCAACGTGCTGGGCGGAGTGCCGACCGGGAAGGTCCGCTACGACAACCTTAGGGCCGCGGTCGCCCAGGTGCTGGGCTTCTCCCGGCATCGCGTCGAGGCCGAGCGCTGGACCGCGTTCCGCTCCCACTACGGTCTGGAAGCTCTCTACTGCCAGCCCGGAATCCGCGGCGCCCACGAGAAGGGCGGGGTCGAGGGCCAGATCGGCTGGTTCCGCCGCAACCACCTCGTGCCGGTGCCCGAGGTCGCGACCCTCGCCGAGCTCAACGCGATGATCGACCAGTGGGACCAAGAGGACGAGGATCGCCGGATCCGGGTCCCGTCCTCGCACGATCGGCGAGTACTTCGCGGCCGAGCAGCCGCTGCTGGCGCCGCTGCCCCAGGAGCCCTTCGAGACAGGCCGGCTCTTCACTCTGCGAGTCGACCGCTACAGCCAGATCAGCGTCCGCACCAACCGCTACTCGGTGCCGGTCCGGCTGATCGGCCGGAACGTCCGAGCAATGCTGCACGCCTCCGAGCTGGTCGTCCATGACGGCCGAGAGGAGGTTGCCCGGCATGAACGACTGATCGCCAAAGGCGGCACCCGCCTCGAACTGGACCACTACCCGGAAGCTCTCGTGCGCAAGCCCGGCGCCCTCCCGGGAGCGACCGCGCTCGACCAGGCCCGCTCCGCAGGCCGGTTCACTCCCGTCCACGACGCCTGGTGGGAAGCGGCCGTCAAGGCCCACGGCGAGCGGGACGGCACCCGCGCGCTCATCGAGGTCCTTCTCCTCGGTCGGCACCTGCCGCACGAGCACCTGGTCACCGGACTCGCCGCTGCCCTCAAGACCGGGGCGCTGACGGCGGACGCCGTCGCTCTTGAAGCCCGCAAGGCAGCAGACGCCGACACTGCCCCTGCCGAGGCCCCAGAACCATCAGCGGGAAGCCGAACCAGCATCGCCCCGCTGCCGGCTGCCGTCCGGGCCCGCCTACCACCCGACAAACGGCCTCTGCCGTCGGTCGCTCACTACGACCAGCTCCTGCGGCTCCGCCGCGACCGCCCCACCCCCTGAAGGAGAACAGCGTGTCCATTCCCCGCCAGCGAGGACTCACCGAACAGGCCGCCACGGCCGCGATCGACCATGCATGCCGGATGCTGAGGCTGCCCACGATCAGGTCCCAGTTCCCCGAGCTCGCAGAAACCGCCGGCCGCGAGCAGATGTCCTACCTCGGATTTCTCTCCGAGCTCCTCCTGGCCGAATGCGACGACCGGGCCCGCCGCCGGTCCGAGCGGCGCATCAAGGCCGCCGGATTCCCACGCGACAAGTCACTGCGCAAGTTCGACTTCGACGCCAACCCGAACATCGACGCGGCCATGGTCCACACCCTCGCCAAGTGTGAATGGATCAAGAAGGGCCTGCCGCTCTGCCTCATCGGCGACTCCGGCACGGGCAAGTCGCACCTGCTGATCGCGCTGGGCACCGAGGCCGCGATGGCCGGTTACCGGGTCAAGTACGTCCTGGCGACAAAGTTGGTCAACGAGCTCGTCGAAGCAGCTGACGAGAAGCAGCTGACCAAGACCATCGCCCGCTACGGTCGCGTCGACCTGCTCTGCATCGACGAGCTGGGCTACATGGAGCTCGACCGCCGCGGCGCCGAACTCCTCTTCCAGGTCCTGACCGAACGCGAGGAGAAGAACAGCGTCGCCATCGCCTCCAACGAGTCCTTCTCCGGCTGGACCAAGACCTTCACCGACCCCAGGCTCTGCGCGGCCATCGTCGACCGCCTCACCTTCGGCGGCAACATCATCGAGACAGGAACCGACTCCTACCGCCTCGCCACCACCCGAGCCCGCGCCGAACAACAGCTGGCCACGAGCTGACCTGGGCGCACGAGGCTTCGTGAGCGTCCTCAGTGCTCACGGATCCTTGACCACCACCAGCCGCCCTCCGTGAAGGCGTTCACCGGCCCAGGGTTGGGCAGAGTGCGACGCTCGAACTCATCGTCGATACGAGCAACCAGCCGGCCGAGATCGCGCCGGGCACCGCGAGGGAGGTGAAGCATGACCTCTTCCAGATCATCGCGGGCATACTCCGCCTCCAGTCCGGGCTGCCAGACCTGGGATGCGTTCAGATAACGGCCGGGTTGCCTGAACGCCCACTCGAAACGAGCGAGCGCGTCAGCAACTGCGCCAGGCCACATCCGCTCATCCTCGACGCGGCGGACAGCTGCACGAGTCTTTGCGGAAACGCCCCGGATCCGCCGAACTGCAACGTGTCTGCGAGGCCGCCACAGCTCAGCACGGACGGCCTTCGGGCGCCTACGCGGCATCGCCCTTTCTGATCAACATGCCGTCATCCTGTCACGAACGAGGCTGGCTCCGCACGCACGATCGAGCTCCCCGCCACTCGGGGTGCTCTTACTTCCCACCAACATTCACGCGCTCTTCGGTCACGGCGTGATGCCGAAACCCACCGACAAGTGCTCTCGCTTGAAACCTACGCAGCCAGAGCCCTTTCGTTCATATCGGATGGTCAGGTGGCGGTAGCCGAAGAGCCAAGCAATCGACCGCTCGATCTTCCAGCGGTGCCGACCGAGGCGTTCGCCGGACTTGATGCCCGGCCGCGCGATGCGCGCGAGGAGCCCACGCTCGCGCAGCCGGCAGAGGTGTTCGGCGGAGAAGTACGCCTTGCCCGCGCGGAGTTTGACGGGCCGGCGTCGCCGTGGTCCCCGGCGGGACCGGGCTGCGGGATGCCGAGGATGAGCGGCTTGAGGGCGAGACTGTCGTGCATGTTCGCACCTGACACGGCGACGGCGAGCGGGATGCCCTGAGCATCGGACAGCACGTGCAGCTTGCTGCCCTTCTTGCCGCCATCGACCGGGTTCGGCCCTGTCAGCGATCCCCCCTTTTGGCGCGAACGGAGGCCGCGTCGACGATCGCCGAGGTCCAGTCCACTTCGCTCCGGACCCCGAGTTCGTCCAGCACCGCCCGATGCAGCCGACGCCACAGGCCGACCTCGGCCCATACCGTGAAGCGGCGATGCGCGGTGGCGGAGGACGTGCCGGACGTCGGAGGCAGATGCCGCCAGCACAGCCCGCTGGTCAGCACGTACACCACTGCGGTGAACACGGCCGGCTGGTCGCGCGGAGCGGTCCCGCCACCTTGCGGTCGAGCCGCGAACGACGGCAGCAACGGGGCGACCAGCCTCCAGAGCTCATCAGGAATCAGACGCTTCGACAGATCAGCACTTACGGCCGGCATCATGCCGCTCGAACATCAAGTCACATGGGACAGCCTTCTATGCCTTGACTGATGAGGCCGATCTGGCGGCCTGCTCGATCTTCGCGCAGTAGGCGGTGCGGGCGTCCTCATCGATCTGCATCTCGTGTTCGGGGCGCATCCCGGTTCGGCCGTCCACGCCTTCGCGCAGGATGTCGGCGTGCCCGGCATGCCGGTTGGTCTCGCCGAGGACGTGGACCAGGATGGCGAACAGGTTCGTGTCGGAATAAGGCACCGGCCACCACGGCACGTGGCCCGGGGCATCGAGGGCAAGCGCGTCGATGGTCGCGTCTGAGTGTTCCCACGTGCGCCGGTAGGACTCGATGATCTGATCGCGCGCCTCGTCCTCAGCCGCCCACAGATCGCTGCCATCGGAATCCTGCCACCGGCACAGCGGTTCCGGAGACGGGCGGTCGAAGACCTCACCGAAGTACCTGGCCTCGACCGTGGCCACGTGCTTGACCAGACCGAGGAGGTTGGTCCCGGTCGCCGTCAGAGGCCGGCGCGCGTCGTACTCGGACAAGCCATCGAGCTTCCACAGCAGCGCCTCACGGTCCCGTCGCAGTCGCCCGTGCAAGGTGCTCTTCGCGAATTCATCGATCATGCGGCATGAGCCTGCCATGGGCTACTCGTGGCCTCAAGATCCTGTACGTGCACCGCAACGACCGGCAGTGCTGAAGCCCGGCCATGGCCACCACCCCGAGCTACTGAAGAAGCTCGCGGGACTTGCCACGTGAGACAGCACTCTTAGTGCAGAGAATGTTAGGCAGTACGTGCCTTCTCTGAATCAAGTGCGTGTTTCTGATCCCTGGCGTGGCTTCGGTCGTCTCTCGCTTCGCGAGCTTCGATCGCAGCTACTGATGCGGCCGAAGCGGTCAGCGGCTCGCGACAGGGCTGTCACAAGGTTCCGAGATTTCTTGACCTTGACCCCGCGGGAAGGGCAACAGTTTCTCCGTAGATCAGTGTGCTCGCCGGCCAGGCAAGACGAAGAGGGGGAGTTCGCGTGACCGCGACCTGCGTCATTCTCGACATCGGCGGCGTGCTGGAGATCACGCCGGAAACCGGATGGGTGCAACGGTGGGAAGAGCGGCTGGAGCTGCCGCTGGGCACCGTGCATGAGCGGATGCGCGACGTGTGGCGTGCCGGAAGTGTCGGGAGCATCAGCGAACGAGAGGTGCACGAGCAGGTGGCGGCCCACCTGGGCCTTGACACGCCCCAGGTTGAAGCCTTCATGGCTGATCTTTGGGCGGAGTATCTGGGGACGCCGAACGAGGAGCTCATCGAATATGTGCGGGGGCTGCAGGGGAGATGCAGGCTGGGCATCCTGAGCAACAGCTTCGTCGGGGCCAGGGAGCGGGAGTCGGCGCTGTACCACTTCGACGAACTCGTGGAGCAGATCGTCTACTCGCATGAGATCGGCATTGAGAAGCCTGACCTGCGTGCCTTCGAAGCTGTTTGCGCCGGCTTGGAGGTGCAGCCGGAGAACTGTCTCTTCGTGGACGATGCCGCAGCAAACGTTGAGGCCGCCCAGGCGGCGGGCATGCACGCGCATCTGTTCCGAGACAACACCGGGGCGATCGCGCGCATCGCATCTCATCTGGAAGCTGGCCCCTTGACTCCAGCACGCGTCCTGCTCGGATGACGCTTCTGACTGGTCGCTCCCGGCCGGACCGAGTTGATCGCCTTGCGAACCGTCCGCCCTGACACGGTCTTCCGCTCGCTGATCTTGCGCCTGCCGTTTGGGGGTGTTCTGATGCCCGGGCGCTGTTGATCAGGGCCAGATCCGCGGCTCACGGCCGCGATCGTGTCTGAAGAAGAGGGCGTGTGGGAGTCACTTCACTATGCCGGGCCACCGTCAGGTGGCACGACCCGGACGGCTTCCGGTTTGGGAAACGGCAGCATCTCCCACCCCAGTGGCCACCCGTCCGTATACCGCTCCCCTACGTCAGGCTCCAAAACGCGCGGGACTCGGCGCTGCCACCACCGACCGCTGCGCTGCTCATGGCCGGGCCAGGGGACGGTTGCCGTTTGAAAGCGTTCGTCCAAGGTGTTGAGCTGGGCTCTCATCGCTGCTGCTACCTGCTGCGGCAGCATGGGCAATGCCCGTGCCAGCACCTCTCGACACCAGCAGTCGTTGGTGAACTCCGGGTGGGACCAGGCGTAGCCCTCCTCAATCTCCTCGACCATCTCCCGCCAACTGCGGATCAGAGAGCCAAGCGTCGGTGGACGCGGCACGGCCGCAGCCGCTGCTACCGCAGCCTGCACCTGTTGGTGCTCCTCAGTCCTCAATAAGGGGTTCTCGCCAGCCCCGAGAGCGTGATCCATTCGCTCACTGTCGCAGACGCACTCCCTGGTCCACGAGGCCAGGCGTCACGGCCTCGACAGAGGAATACGACTGTGAGGAACAGGTGTTCTGCGCCAGTACAAGACGGACTGGACGAACTTCACCAAGCGCGACTGGACCGACCGCATCAGCCGCCCAACTAGGGGCAGAGCTGTGGTTCAAGCACAGGTCGGAAGTCCCGCCTGGATGCACGGCGCCGATCCTCAACACAGGGCGGTCTGACCAGACAGCTTACGTATGCGCAGGTCGTCGATCCGTGGCAGGCCAAACCAGTTGACGGGGTCGGCAGAATGTCCGGCATGGGTACAGACATGAGCGGCTTTCTCGAGTATCGAGCGTCGCAGGACGGCCGGGAGGCAGCCTGGTACACCGCGTACGACCTCGACTCCCTCGGAAAGCCATGGAGACGCTCGCAGCGCAGCACGGTGACGACAACGTGCGCCTCGTCGTGTGGTTCGACGACTGAGCCAGTCACTGCGGCCCCTCGCCGGCGCCTCTTTCGGACTATCTCGAGCAGGCGCGTGGCTGCCCGGAGCCACGCTGCCTGGGACGAACTCGTGACCACCCCGCTGAGCAAGGAACTTGAGCAGCGAACTCGGACCTTGGCAGCGCCTCATGCTCAGCAGGCAATCGCACGTTGTTGCCGTCGGGGATGATCGAGGAAGAGGCTGGGCGCGATGGAGGGACGACGGGATGGCGATCAGTGGGCTGCATCCGGAGAGGACGGCTCGGCTCGAGGCGCTCGTCGATGAGTGCCGGCCGCTGTTGACGGGTGAGGGCGGGATGGCTGCAGTGCAGCAGCTGCTGACTGAGCGCCGAGTTGAGGTGCTCGATGCGGTGGTGATTATGCGCGAGCTTCTTGGAGCGGGCCCCAAAGCCCTTGGCGAGGCAAAGACGATCGTCCTGACGAGTCCAGGTAGGGGGCGCGAGCTGCAGGTGCATGATCAGTTCATGGATGCCGTCGAGCGGAACGGCGACCACGATGAACACTGAGGCATGTCCCTCGCCCGCTGAGTCGGCAGCCCGCCGCCGGCGGCGCGGCGGACTCTGAATTTGTCCTCCCCTGGAGCGCAGGACAGTAGCCGGTACTCCCGCCCCGCTCTCGCCCGGGGATGCCTCTTTCGCCCGCGTCTGACTGGGTGTTCAGCCGTGCCTCGAGGACCACCGTCCCCGACGAGCAGGACCCGCCCTTCCCCTAAGCAGCCGGCACGTCGCCGATATCCGCCGCGGATGTCCACCCCGCTCCGCAGGGAGCCACCCTGAAGCACCCCGGCCTGGACGCGTTGAAGCCCGATGAGCAGTTCGTGCAGGTTCTCACCCGCGCCCACCAGGACCGAGGCGGCCGTCAACGCCGCTTGTGACGACTCGTGCAGGGGCCCGGGTACGGGCGCCGTCCTTCGACGGAGTCAGCGGTGCGTCCCGCTGCACACCTTTCGATACGGCAACCCGGGCACGTAGGTCTCCCACTCCTCCCGCGTGATGTCCCGGCCTGCCCGCGAGCACGCCGTCTCGGTCAGCTTGCCGGGAGAAAGATCGAGAGAGTAGGTGTCGAAGGCACTGACGGTGCGCAATGTCGAGCCGTCGAAGTCGATGAGGTCGATACCACGGCCGGTGAGAACCAGCGGTTCGCCGAGGGGCAACCGGCTCTCCGTGTCCCACAACTGGACCTCGGTGCCGCCGAATTCGGAATCGCTGTCGTCCGTCCCGCCGCCGACCACGGTCGCCAGGAGCGTGCCGTCCCCGGAAAAGGCGAAGTGGGAGAATTCCTGACCCTGGCTCGAACCTCCGTCCGTCAGGCTGCTGTTCATGCGCGCCAGACGTGAACGTGCTGTGCCGTCCCAGAGTTCGACCCATCCTGAATTCAGCAGTGTCGCGATCTTCTCACCGTCCGGGGAGGAGGCGATCTCCTTGACGTCGGCGCCCTCGAAGACGTTCTTCCGGACTTTTCCGGAGCGCGGGTCGAAAACGTCGCCCGCGGCGGTGAACAGGGCGCCGTGGGAGTTGAATGTTCCGGCCCCGGCGCGCGGGAAGGTACGCAGCGGCTTTGCCGGGTTCTTCGTTTCCCACAGATAACCGCTGTCGGGATCCAGAGGGAACTCGCCGTTCAACCACGCATACAGGTAGCGCCCATCGGGCGACAACGTCACCCGAGGCATCACGGATGTGCTCGCGGGGCCGGGCACGGGCACGCGGTGCAGCTTCTTTCGTCGCCCGGTGTCCCACAGGACGATCGACGCGCGGCCGTCCTCGGCGACCTCGGACAGCGCGAGCAGAGCCCCCTTGTCGCTGAGCGCGCTCGCCGGGAAGCTGCCGACGGCACTGAGTACGCCCTGACCCTGCGGGAACGGGGCGCCCGTCTTCCTGCCTGTCGCCATGTCCACGAGCTGGAGGGAATGCCCGTTCGGCATGGACACCCCCAGAGTACTGCCGTCCGGTGCGAGAGAAGCCGACCGGGAGAACTCGGTGGCCCGCGGTCCGCCGCCGTTGTCCCCCGGGTTGTCGACGACGTCACGCATGTCGAACTGCCGTACTTGGTCGGAGTCTCTCAGTAGCACCCTGAGCATTTTGGCGGAACCGTCGAGGACGGCGCCGTCGACAGATCCCTGCACGGGGACGGTCACCATGCTCTCGGTCGGATGCTCGACGGCCCAGATGTCCACCCCGTCGTCCGCGATGCCCACCACGTGGCGGCCGTCCGAGCTGAAACGGGTCCGCTTCACATCGGCGGGGACCCACCAGTGGCGTTCTCCCGTCCGAATGTTCCAGAGCTCGATGGTGTCGCCCATGGTCACGAGCGCCGACGAGCCGTCAGGACTGAACGTGGCGTGACGGACGTCTTCGCATTTCCGCTCCGGAGCCCAGACCTCGTCTCCGTTGTACTCGTCGGGCGAGGTGTTGCCGACTTTCCCCGACTCAATGGTCAGAAACCTGAGTTTCTGGCTGTCGGTGCAGGTGATCAGCTGATCCCCGCCGGGGGACAGATAGGTGGGACGATCGAGCGCATGCGGCCAGGTGGCCCCGGTCTCTCCCGAGGCGGAGACGAGGCGGCGCACCTCGGGATCGTCGGAGCGGAACAGGACGTCACCCGTATCGGTCACTCCCTCGGCCGTGAAACCGTCAGCGCCCCGGAAACGCTTTCCGGTCGTTTCGCCGTCCGCGGTCCGTACTTCGTACGTGCCGTCCTGGTAGGAGAGGAGGACGTACCTTCCGTTGTCGCTGGCAGTCGGATAGCCGGTGGACCGCCAAGTGCCGTCGTCGTCACGGATGTCGATCAACGGTTTCGCCACCAGTCCCAACCGGTCGGACGCGAACTCCCAAAGACGCAGGGTCCGTTCGTTCATGGTGAGCACCCGCTTGCCGTCCGGCTGGAGGAAGCGGATTCCGCCCGCCGGGACCCGAGCGTCGACGGACGGCCCCTCCCATCGGGTGGCCGCCGTGAGCAGGGCCGCACGGGCCTCTGCGACCGGGGCGATCTGCCAGGCGGCGACACTCAGTAACTGGGCGGTGCTCGGCGCGGTGCTCCGGAGGGCTTCGGCGTTCTCGACAAGGTTCCGTGCCGCGGTCTCGTCGCGCTGGCGTGCCGCGTCCCCGTACTGCTGCCAGGCGACGATGCCGACCAGCAGCGCGATCACCGACAGCGAGGCGACGACGCCCAGCAGGACACGGCGGCGACGGGCGTTGCGAGCGGCGCGCTGCTCCGCTTCCCGGAGGAAGAGCCGTTCCAGCGGGTTCGGCCCGATCGTGGCAGAGGCGGTGACCTGCCAGGCGAGAGCCGTCTGCAGGGCGGTGCCGTGCGGCAGGTCCTCCGGGCGCCGTCCGTGCCGGTCCCACACCTGTGCGGCCTCCGCGACATCCAGCCGTACGGCCAGGGCGGCGCGGTGGGCGGCGACCCACTGCTTCAGCCGGGGCCAGGCCGGCAGCACCGCGGCACTGACCGGACGAAGGGCCTCCTCATCGGTGCGGAGCAGAATCCCGGCGTCGGTGAGCGCATCGATCGCGCGGACCAGGGCCTCGATGCCGGCGGTGCACTCCTCGGGCCGCGCCACCCGCACCGAGTCCAGCGATCCGTCCACGGCGTCGCCGGGTACGACAAGCCGGAGCATCAGTTCCTCCGCGGCCGACCGGCCGGCGTCCGGCAGCGCGGCGAAGGCGGCCTCCGCGCGCTCGCCGAGCGGGGGTTCCACCACGGCGGGAGTCTTCGCGACCGGCTCCGCCCTGCGGGCGCCCGTCTCCATCAGCATCCGCCGGGGGTCGGCGGACCCGGGTAGATCGCCGATCAGTCCGGTCAGCAACTCCAGCGAGGACGGCCGACGTTGCGGATCCTTCGCCACCGCGGCGGCGACAAGCGGGCGGATCCTCGCCGGCAGCAGGGACAGGTCGGGTTCCACGAACGCCGTGCGGTGCGCGACCTCGCCGATGTTCGCCCCGCGGAACGGCTCCACTCCGCTCGCGGCGAAGATGATCAGCGCACCCCATGCGAAGATGTCCGCGGCCTGCGTGGCCCGGCTCCCGGACAGCACCTCGGGCGCCATGTAGCCGTAGGTCCCCATCACCGCGCCGGTGCTGGTGAGCGACATGCCTGGAGCCCGTGCGATGCCGAAGTCGATGACTCGTGGGCCCTCGCCGCTGAGCAGTACGTTGCCGGGTTTCAGGTCCCGGTGCAGTACGCCGCTGTGGTGGATCGCGGCGAGCGCGGTCGCGACCCCGATGGCGAGCCTGACCAGGGAGTCCTCGGGGAGGGCGCCGTCCTGCCTGATGGTCTCGTCGAGCGTCCGTCCTTCGACGTATTCGGTCACGATGTACGGGGTGTCGCCGTCGATGCTCGCGTCGAGGACCTTGGCGGTGCAGAAGGGGGCGACCCGGCGTGCCGCCTCCGCCTCCTTGACGAAGCGCGACCGTGCGGCCGGCTGGGCCTCGCGATGCAGCGTCTTGAGGGCCACCCGGTCGCCCTGCGGACCGTACGCCTCGTACACCACCCCCTGACCGCCCGATCCGAGCCGGGCTGCCAGCCAGTACTCGCCAAGTTTCTCCCGGTCCTCCGGAAGCAGCTTCGTCGCCAACTCGGCCCCCTGGTCGCTGTCGTGCGCGGTTCTGCATCCTAGGACGCCGGACGGTGATCTCCAGTTGCGGTACGGTGCGGCACGGTGGCGACCCCGGACGCACGGTGGCTGCGACCTCTCGCTTTCGGAGGCAGTGGGTGAGAGACAGCCGGGCGCTGGTGGACTGTTGCCGGCAGAGGGCCTATCTCAGGGGTTGGGGTTCGCTGGCTTGCGGGTGAGGTATCGGTGCGATTGAGACGCTGCGGCCGACGGCGCTACCGCCCGCACAGTGTGCGAGGCGTGCGAGCGGCAGCGGGGCCGGCCGCCGTCCTTTGCTGGGAGGTCAGGGGGGTCGGCTGGGGAGCCGTGCAACCTTTGGGCGGACGGGGAGTCCAACCATCATGCGGAAACGTGCCTTTGCCTGCCTCGGCATCCTCCTGGCCGTCACTGCCGCATGCTCCGGCAGCAGCGGCACTGACAAGCCGGAGCAACGCCCGCCTGTCGCCTCCTCCGCCTCCGTCTCCGACTTCAACGGCGACGGCTACAGCGATCTGGTCGTCACCGACTCCGGCGCCACGGTCCAAGGTGTCCACGACGCCGGCCAAGTGGTCGTGGTCCACGGCTCCGAGGAGGGCCCCGACGCCGCGCGGTCCCAGGTCGTCGACCAGAACGGCCTGGGACTGGGCAAGGCCGGGCAGGGGGGCCGGTTCGGCGCCCACTCGCTCAGCGCGGACCTCGACAGCGACGGCTACGCGGACCTCGTCGCGACAGCGGGCAGGAACACTCTCTTCGTCGTCCGGGGCGGCGAGCGCGGCCTGTCCGTGGCCGGCGCTGCCCGCCTGACCGGCATGTTCCCCGTGGCCGGTGACTTCAACGGCGACGGCTACGCCGATCTCGTCACCACGGACACCGAGACGGACATAGGCACCCTGGCCCTCGGCCCCTTCACCCGCGCGGGCAAGCCGGAGCGCACCGTCCGTCTCGACCTCGCCCCGGAGGGCGAACCCTTCACGTCCGGGGACGACATCGCCACACCCTCCGCCGCCGGGGACGTCACCGGCGACGGCCGCGACGACCTCGTCGTCACCTGGTCGATGTACGGCGACGGGAACTACACCCCCCGCGCCACCGTCGTGTACCGGGGTGCCGCCGACGGTCGGCTCACCAAGGGCCCGCGCCTGAAGGACGCCCAGGGCAAGGACCTTTACGGTCAGGAGCCCGTCACCGCCGACATCGACAAGGACGGCTACGCGGACATCGTCATGGGCCTCGCCTGCGAAATGCTCGGCGATCCCGTGCCGCCGAAGGGTGGCAGCCGGATCGAGGTCTCCTACGGCGGCCCCAAGGGGCAGAGCAGCAGGCTCGAGCCGGTCCGTATCACCGAGCAGGCCGCACTGCCGGGCTCGCCGAAATTCACCTACTGCACCTTCGGCCACGCCGTGTCCGCCGGCGACACCAACGGCGACGGTTACGCCGACGTCGCCTTCAGCGGCCGGGCCGGAACGGAGGGTATGGGGCGCCCCACCGTCATCCTGCTGCTGGGCAGCGCCAAGGGGCTGACCACGCAAGGCGCCCTGCTCTTCAGCCGGCTCACCCCCGGCATTCGGGGATCCGACGACATCGAGGCCGGCTTCGGCAACGGGACCGCCCTGCTGGACACCGACCGGGACCACTCGGCGGAACTGGCGATCGGTAGTTCCGGGTCCGCGGGCGGCAGCGACCCGATCGTCTGGGTCCTGCCCGGCTCCGCCCGCGGCGTCTCGACCTCGCACACCGTCACCTTCGAACAGGACGCCCTCGGCATCGCGCTCACCGCGGGCCGCGGCTACTACGGCTTCGGCCGGTGAGGTGTCTCGTTGTCCGTCCGTAGTCATGGGCCGGCGAAGAAGCCCCCCGCGACACAGCCCAAAGCCCTGTCCGGACACGCCCGGAGTTCGGCGCATTCCACCGATGTCGGCGCGAGCAACCGGTCAGGCGCCGGGGTGGGGCCCGGCCGGCACGGCCGACTCGCTGAAAGGAGGTCAATTTCGGCAGTGGGCAAGGACGGTACTGCAGTGCGTGGTTGGTCTCCGCCTGGGAGCGTCGGCATTGAGATCCCCAGTCAATTCAAGGATAAAAACAGGGGTAAATTGCTGCTAGTGTCTGGGTCGGAGGTGGAGCATGCCGACCGAGGAAGAGCTGTTCGCGGCGGTCGATTCGCTGCTGGAGGATCAGCCGGAGCTGCCGCCGCCCGCTGAGCGGGCCCGGCTGCGTGAGGCCGCCGGCATTACGCAGGCCCGCCTGGCCGCTGCCCTCAAGTCGACGACGCAGACGGTGAAGAACTGGGAGAACGGTCGCTCGGAGCCCCGGCCGCCGCGTCTGCAGGCGTACCTGCGGCTGCTGGAGGGCTGGGCCGCGAAGTACCCTCCCGCACCGGAGCCGGAGCCGGAGCCGGCGCCCGTCGGCCACGCAACCCACCCGCCCGCCGATCCGGTTGCTTCCGCGCCAGCCGGCCCCGGACCGGTCGCCTCTGCGCCGGCTGCTCCCGCACCGGCCGGCCACGCACCCCACCCGCCAGCCGCACCCGCCGCCCCCACACCAGGAACCTCCGCACCCGCCGCACCCGCACCAGTCACCTCCGCACCCGCCGCACCCCCTGCTCCCGTGGTGGAGGCGGCTCCCGCGGCCGGGCCGTCGACGGGGCGCCGGGCGGCGGCGAAGAGGACCGTCACGAAACCCGTCGCCGCCGATCCCCGGTTCCCGCACGGCCCGCTCGCCGTGCTGGACGGCGACGGCCTGGCGTACTGCGCCGGCGGGATCGTCCTGGACTGCCCGGCGACCACGATCGCGCAGCTGGTCGACTGGGCGCTCACCGAGTCCGGGATCGGCGCTGCGCGGTTGCATCGCAACGGCAAGGACAGCGATCCGCTGATCGTGCTCACCGCATCCGCTGCCGTGAAGCTCGGGCTGCCCGAACGCCTGGAAGGTGCGGAGGCCCGCCGCTCGCTGCGGCTGCCGGAGGACCACCCGGTGGTCAAGCAGCTCACCCGCGCGAAGTGGAAGCTGACCAAGCGCGGGTTCGGCCCCTGGGCGCGGATCTACCGTCCTGCGCAGGCCGGGCAGCGGCAGTGCGTGCAGTTGGCCATCATGCCGTGGGACGCCCTCGACTCCCGCTCCTGGCCCGGCGTCGCCGGTCTCGAGCCGGCCGACGTCGCCCGTGTCCTAGGGGTGTACGCCCAGCGGGTGATCACACCACGTGGGTCCACCGCCGTCTCCGGTCTGGCGCTGATGACCGCGCTGCGGCCACCGACCCGCGCCGTGAGGAACGACCAGACGGGGGAGTGGGTGTCCGGGCACAACCCCGGCTCGCTCGGCACACAGCCGGTCGACCCGGCGCCTCCGGAGGCGACCCCCGAGCATCCGGTCGCGCAGGGCTGGCAGGGTGGCTTCCTCGACGAGGAGGCCTACCAGTGGGTGCGTGACCCGCAGTTGCTGGCGGACGAGGAGTGCCTGTGGCCGTGCGCGGTCGGCCTGGACATCAACACCGCCTTCCTCGCCGCCGCCGCACGGCTGGTGGTCGGGCTGTCCGGCCCCGAGTACGTCCGGCGCCCGGTGTTCGACAAGAAGATCCCCGGCTCCTGGCTGGTCGACCTCTCCCACGTCGACCTGGACCCGCGCCTGCCGTCGCCGTTCACCCCCTCCGGCCGGCGCCCCACCGGACCTGCCTGGTACCAGACCCACACCGTCGCCTACGCGGCGGAGCTCGGGGCCGACGTCGCCCCGGTCGAAGCCTTCCTGCGGCGCGAGACGGGCGCGTTCCTGGACCCGTGGCACGACCGCCTCAAGACCGCCTACGTCGACACGATGGCCGACCTGGGTGTGACCAAGGACCTCGACGAGGCCGCGTTCCTCGCCGCGATGGAGCAGCACAAGCAGGCCGATCCCGGCCTGGCGGCCGTGCTGGCGGCGATCAAGGCGACGGTGAAGGGCGGCATCGGCAAGCTGCGCGAGCGCCCCCAGGGCCGCCACTACCGCGGCGGCGAACGGTGGCCGGCGCTCGAGCGTCCGACCTGGCGTCCGGACATCCGCGCCGCGGTCATCTCCAAGGCGCGGGTGAACATGCACCGCAAGATGCTCAACACCGCCAAGGAGACCGGCCAGTACCCGCTCGCGGTCCTCTCCGACTGCGTCGTCTACGCCAGCCGGGGCCCGTCGCCGCTCGACTTCCTGCCCCGCACGCCGGACGGCAAGCCACTGCCCGGCTCCTTCCGCCTCGGCCCCACGCCGGGCCTGGCCAAGGTGGAGGGCGTCCAGGAGATGGCGTGGGCGGTCGACCTCATGGAGAAGGGCCTGAACCCGGCCCGCCACATCAAGGGCGGCGACGCCGTCCTCGAGGACGGGGAGTAGACCCGTGGGGGACATCGACGACGCCCTTGAGCGCGCGGACCAGGAAGCCTTCACCCGCGAACCGCCCAAGAGCCTTCAGGCCCGGATCAACTACCTGGTGCGGCAGTTGAAGAGCACCCGGGCCGTCGCGCAGGAGATCGGGGTCAGTCAGCGCTCCGTGGAGCGCTACCGCACGGGTGCACGCAAGAAGCCGCCCAAGGACATCGCCGAACGCATCGACGCCGCCGTACGCGCCCGCTGGCAGCCCCTGGTCCGCAAGCGTCGCCGTCGGCAGGCTGCCGGCGCCACCGGTATCACCGTGGAAACCCGCGCCCGGTTCGGCTACACGGCACCGATCGGCAGCACCGACGACGGCCGGATGCGCCGGCTGACCGTCCACCTGCCCCCCGAGTACGCCAACCGCCTGTTCGACGCCCAGCAGCAAGGGCTCGGCGACCAGCAGCTCCGCGCGATCGTCGCCGAAGGACTCCAGGAGATCTATTTCAAGGACGGCGGACGCCGCGCCGACAACCTCGAAGTGGAATTCACGGACATCGACTACTTCGATGTTTCTTTCTGACATGCCTCGCGCAGCATGAGCGCCGGTGCCGAGCCGCTGAGCCGAAGCACGTTAGTTGTCACAAAGGCAGGCTAGTTGTCACCACGGGTGTGATCGAGCGCCTTACCTGGCCGCTGAGCACGATGGTCGGCCGGCCGAGCGTTCTGGTCGACCTGCACGTGCTTCGTTCGGCATACGCACTGGGAAGCAGATCGGCCCCTTCCGTCGGAGGTAGTCGCCTTGGAGGGTGTCGCGCCCACCGATCCTGGTTGTCGGTGAGCGTGAGCTGGGCGTTAGCCTCGGCGGATGATTCCTCTGCGGGCTCCGAAGGTGATCACGCGCCACCGCGCCGGGTGGATCTATGCCTACTCGATGGATTCCGGTGCTCTCGGGGCGCTGGAGCCCGTCGCGGTGTTCCAGCCGCGGCCTGGCGACGAGGTCGTGGAGTCGGCGGTCTGGCCCGATCTGGAGCGAGTCGTATATACGACGCTGAACGGCGTCGTCTGCCTCACCCTCGCCGGTGACCTGGTGTGGACATCGGACTTCGAGCCGCACTCGGACCAGCGCCATGGCCACCGGCCTGGCTGTGCGCTGTCCGGGGACGGCCGGACCGTGTGGGTCTACCGGCCGGACGCGATGGCGGGACGCGGGGGTACAGACCAGTGGGTCGTGCACGACGCCTACAGCGGGGCGATCCTGGCCCGCCGTGAGTTGGAGACAGTCGGGCACGGCGCCGGCCACCACGTGCACCCTGTGGACGGCAGCATCTACCTCGACATCGGTGAGGGCCAGGACGGCTCCGTCATTCTCAGAGGCTCGGCCGGGGCCGACGGCGAGGTGGAGTTCGTGAAGTACCCGTGGTGGGACCGCTGCCTGATCGACCTGGCGCCGGACGGCCAGCAGTTCATGACCGTCGACCACGGCCAGGTGGACGTCGCCTTCCACCGCCACCCCAGCGGGGACGTGCTCTTCGCTCTGCCCGTCGAAGCCTTCGGGTTCGACCCGGAGGAGACCTTCGTGGAATGGAGCGGCGGCTACCTGACCCCCGACCTGGCCGTGGTCACGCTGGGCGGTGAGGGGCAGGACGAGGAGGAGTGGTTCCGCTACTACCTGATCGACGTGCGCACGGGCACGCTCAGCAGCGAGATCGCCGTCGAGGTGACCAACCCGTACGAATTGGTGCCCCTGGGCGACGGTTCATGGCTCACCGACGGTCCCGACGGCAACCCCCTCCGCTGGCGCTCCCTGCTGCCTTCCCCTCCGTCGCACCCGGAAGGTTGAGTGCTCGAGGCCTCCCGATCTTCGTGTCTGGTGACAGAAAATCCGCTGATGGGTGTCTTGTGACAAGCCGCGTGCCTCGCTTGTGACAACCAGGCTGCTTCGACAGGCCCATTCGCCAGCTCATCGGCTCCGCCGGTGACAACCATCGTGCTTCGGCTCAGCCGCCGCCGAGTCTCGGCCATCAGGGACCGGTGCGCGAGTGAATCACCGGCATCGGCTTTACCTTCCCCGGACTGCCCCGCGAATCACGATGGGTAGCCTCCGGGGATGACTGAGACATTCGACGAAGCCGTTCGTGCCCGGCTGCAGGCCCCCAACGTCTGGTACGTCGGCACCGTGTTCGCCGACGGAGCACCGCAGGTCAGCCCGATGTGGGTGGATCTGGAGGGCGAGGGTGAGCTGACGTTCAACACCTCGGTGGGCCGGGTGAAGGAGGAGAACCTGCGCCGCGACCCCCGCGTCTACCTCTCGCACGCGGACGCCAGCGATCCCTTCGACCGGGTGCAGATCAGTGGTGTGGTGACCCGCTTCATCGAGGGCGAGGAGGCGCACGATCGGATGGACCGGCTGGCCCGTAAGTACCTGGGCAGCGAGCGCTTCGAGTGGATCATGCCGGGGGAGCAGCGGGTCGCGGTGATAGTGCGCCCGGTCAAGGTGCGGCACATCGTCGGGGTCGAGCGGTTCCGGCCCGGCGGCCCCGTGCCCGCTCCCTGACCGGCACACTCGTCGGACCGCGGTCGGAGGCTCCCAGGAGGGTGACGGACTCGACCGGCGCGACGCGATCGCGGCGGCCGTGCTCGTCACCTCCTGGGAACTCGTCGCGTCCCGTTGTCGTCGTTACTCGGCACCGAGTCCGGCGTCGTCGACCTCGCCTCTGCCCTCGGCCTTGAGGACCTTGTTGAGCGTGGTGAGGTCGTAAATGCCCTTCAGTTCCGGCTTCTTCAGCAGGCCGGCCTTCACCGCGTGCTGCGCCTGCACGTTCAGGGTGGCGGCCAGTGGGTCGTCGAGGAAGGAGATGGACGGCCAAGCACTGTCGATCACGGCGTCACCGAGGGGCTTGCCGGTGAGCTCCTTGAGCTTGGCGTTCGCGGACGCCTTCGCCCTGTCGGGATCGGCGTTGATCCACGCGTTCGTCTTCACCGAGCCGCGAAGCACGGCCTCGACGACGTCCGGGTGCTCCTTGAGGAACTTCTGCGACACGATGATGTTCGTGATCACGAACTTCTTGTCCGGCCACAGGTCCGACTCGTCGAGCAGCACCTTCGCGCCTTCGCCCACCAACTTGGACGCCGTCGGCTCCGGGACCCAGGCCCCGTCGATGGAACCGGACTTGTAGGCGTCGGGAGTCACCTTGTTGTCCGTGCGGACCACGGAGACATCGCCCTTGCCGCTCTCGGTGTCGACCTTCCAGCCCTTCTCCGCGATCCAGTTGAGGAAGGCGACGTCCTGGGTGTTGCCGAGCTGCGGGGTGGCGATCCGCTTGCCCTTGAGGTCGTCCAGCGTCTTGATCTTCTCCGGGTCGACGACCAGCTTCACGCCACCGGAGGCAGAACCGCTGACGATGCGCAGGTTGGAGCCCTTGGACTTGGTGTAGCCGTTGATCGCGGGGGAGGGGCCGATCCAGCCGATGTCGATCGCGTCGGCGTTGAGCGCCTCGATCTCGGAGGGGCCCGCGTTGAAGGTGGACACCTTCAACCGCGTTCGGCCCAGCTCCTTCTGGAAGATGCCCTGCTGGTCGCCCACCAGGGCGGTGGCGTGAGTGAGGTTGGGGAAGTAGCCGATGCGCACCTCGTCGGTGGAGAGCTTCTTGCCGTCCGCCGCGACCTCCGTCCGCTCGCCGTCGTCGGTGGACGCGGATCCGTAGCCGCAGGCGGTCAGCAGGAGGGGAAGTGTGACGGTGACGGCGAGGATGCGCAGGGTGGTGAGCGGTCTTGCGGCAGACACGGGGTGTCCTCTCAAGGGGTGAGGTGAGCGGGAGTTACGGGGAAACGGGGGCGAAGCCGGCAGGGACGCCACGCGCAAGCGCTCCGGGTGCGTGCGGCGGGTGCGGGTGCGGCGAGGACCCTGATGGCCGTCGCGGGAACGCGCGGTGCGCGCCTCGGTCACGCCCGTGCCGCGCCCGAAGGCATGCGGTCATGGCGACTTGGGGAGGGCGCTGGGGACCGAAGAGTGTCCGGTCCGCGAAAGAAGCGGGGCGTCAGGGTGCCCGGCGGTGTTCCTGGGATGCCGGGTGCCGAGGACGGTCTCAGACGGGCCGACAGACGGTGCTGGACGTGCGGCCGAGGTCGATGTGGCGACGCGAGGTGAGAAGGGCCGTGCGGTCGAGCGTTTTCATGGCCACCTCCCAATCCCTACATTTCCCAGCTGGTTGGTAGGGATAGTGGCAGAAGGCGGCGCCCGCCCCAAGAGGGTGTTCAGATAGTGGATTCACTCATCTCGCCTCTTGGGATGAACGGTCGGGGTCCGGCGTGTCAGGGGGACGTGCGACGCGGCGCCCCGCCCCGGCCGCCGGGCCGGCGCGGCGGGCAACGCCGTCCGCGCGGGGCCCGGCTCTGTGCCGGGCTCCACGGATCCGGCCGGGCTCCACGGATCCGGCCGGGCTCCACGGATCCGGCCGGGCTCCACGGATCCGGCCGGGCTCCACGGATCCGGCCGGGCCGGGCTCCATGGGTCCGGCCGGGAGTTCAGGGCGGTGTGCGGCCGGGCTGCCGGTGGTCGGCTGTCGAAGTGGCCGAGTGACGCCGCCTCAGGGGCAGTTCGCGGCCACCGTGCGGTGCGGGCCGTTGAGGTAGTGGTCCCCGATGGCACGCAGCCGGCGTGCGGCGGAACGGTGGGCGGTGAGGGTGCGGGCGTTGCGCCAGAACCGGTCCAGGCCAGGGGCGTCGGCGACCTCAAGCACCCGGGTGGTGACCCTCAGCGCCGCCCTCGCTGTCACCGTCTCGGCCGTGGCGACGAGGGCGGCGACCGCCGCGGGTTCCTCGACGTCGAGGAGCGGTCCCAGGTCCAGAGCTCGCACCATCGCGTCCGTGGCCCGCCCGACCACGGCCGAGGCGGTCTGCGCGGTGGACGCCAGCTCGCCGTAGGCGAGGAGGAGGTCGGGGTCCTTCGCGGGCAGTCGCGAGGTGCGGGAGGCGGTCCTGCTGAGGTCGCGGGCCTCCGCCAGGGCGCCTTCGACGATGCCGAGGCCGACGTGGCACAGGGCGAGGCGGAGCGCGGGTGTGGCGAGCGCGGTGAAGGGCGCAGTCGACTCCTCGTCGTGCGGCCGGACGCCCATGACCTGGTTCGGGGCGACGACGACCCGCTCGGGCACCAGGGTGCCCGCGCCGGCGACCCGCTGGCCCAGGCGGCCGCCGCCGACCTCGACGGTGAGCCCCGGGTGGTCGCTCGGGAGGCGTACGACCAGGATGTCGCCGGTCACGGCGCAGCGCGCGTCCACGACGAGTTGGTCCGCCGCAGTGGTCGCCGTGTCCAACGCGCGGCGCCCGTTCAGGATGTAGCCGGTGTCGAGCGGCGTCAGAGTCAGGTCGCCTTCTTCACCGTCGTCGGAGGATCCGGGTGCGCGGACGGCGCCGGTCCAGAGCCACTGGGCGCGCACCGATTCCCCTTCGATGGCGGCGGTGCGCGCCGTGCTCGTGCCGTAGAACCGGCTGCTCCAGGTATGGACGTAGTGGCGGGCGAGTATCTCTCCGACGGAGCTGTCGGCCGTGGCGATCTCCTGGACGACGGCGCAAGCCGTGCTCCAGTCCGTCCCGCGGTCCGGTCCGGGCGGGGTGAGAGCTGCCAGGACGCCGGCCTCGCGCAGTCGGGCCGCCTCGTCGGCGGGCGGTTCCCCGGCCTGGTCCCGGGCGTCGGCGTCGGCGGCCAGGTCGTCCGCCACGTCGCGGGCGGTGCGCAGGAGGGTGTGCCGCCGCGCGTCGGCGGACGGGTCGGTGAGGCGAGGGGTGCGCGGGGTGTGCGGGGCGCGTGGGGTGTGCGGAGCGGTCGGTGTCATCGGCATGCCGTCACCGACAGGCCGCTGTGCCGAGGGGCTGCGGGCCTGGGGGCGGCCAGGGCCACGGAGGCGGCCAGGCTGCGGTGCGTGGTCGTCATGTTCGGTACTCCGAAGGGTCGTTGGGTGACGGCGTGGCTGGTGCGGTGCGCGGGCGTGGTGCTCTTCGCCCTGGGGCGGCCGCGGCGAAACCGTCGCCCGCGACGTATTCCTGCTATCCCTACTGGATTAGTAGGAATATTGCTCGGGGAGGGCCGGAGCGGCAAGAAGGTGGTCACATGGCGGACTGCCCGGCCTCACGATGCGAGACCGAGCAGCTTGCCGCTGCCGCCGACGCTCAGGGGTTGGACCAGGCGGCGGGGTCGTCCGCCAAGGCGTGCACGAATTCGGGCAGCCGGCCCGACGCGATGTCCGCCAGGGAGACGCCTTCGAGGATCATGCGGACATTCGCTCGCACGGCGATCCACAGCGGCAGCAGCGCCTCGGCGGGGCCGGGGTACGTCAGCTCCGGCGGCCGTACGCCGCGCACGGAGACGAGCGGACCGTCCACCGCGCGCACCACGTCGGCTACCGAGATGTCCTCCGGGGCTTTCGCCAGCCGGTATCCTCCGCCGGCGCCGCGTTGGCTGACGACCAGTCCGCCGCGTCGCATGTCGTTGAGGATGCTCTCCAGATACTTGTGCGGGATCTCCTGCGCCTCGGCGATGGCCTCCGCGTTGAGGGGTCCGGTGTCCTTGGCGCCGGCGAGGAGGAGGGCGGCGCGTACCGCGTAGTCCGCCCTGGCTGAGATCCGCATACGGGCATTATCCCGTACGGTTCGGCATCGCTCCCGGTCGGCCCGGTCGGCCCGGCCGCCGCAGGGCCCGGCGTGCCCGGCGCCCGCACCTGTCACGTCGCACACACGGACCGTGCCCCCGGCTCGCGGGGGCACGGTCCGTCGATCGGGCCCGTCGTGCCGGCCCCGGGAAGCCGGGTACCTCGGGTACCGCACATGTTCCGGACCACCGTTCGCGCCGCGCGCCTGTGGGTGGCGGTGAGGGTGCGGAACACAGCGACGACCCCTTGCGCCATCGCAGGTGCGGAGTGGATCGGGGCGCCGCCGGCCCCGGTCCTGGTGGCGGACCGGGGCTTGCGGCTGCCGGGGCGTGGCCGGTCAGGCGGCCGCGGGCGTGTAGTGGGCGGCGTCGTCGCCCTCGACGACGTAGCTGTGTCCGCCGTCCACACCGACGGGAGCGTCTCCGGCGACGGTCACGCGGTGCAGCAGCCGCGGCTGGTCGCCGTAGTCGTCGGGGGCGTAGTGCTGGGTGATGCGGTTGTCGAACAGCACCAGGTCGCCCGGGTTCCAGGAGATCCGCACGAGGTTCTCCGGCCGGACGACGTACGACTGGAGGAGCCGCAGCAGGTCCCGTGACTCGGACGGGCCGAAGCCCACGAGGCTCTGTGCGAACCCACCGATGAACAGCCCTCGTTCGCCGCTCTCCGGGTGGACGCGCACCACCGGGTGGGCGGTGCGGTAGCGGCGGGAGACGAACCGCCTGCGATGTTCGGCGGCTGTCTCGTTCTTCGGCTCGGCGTAGTCGTACGCGTTGGTGTGGACCGCCCACAGCCGGTCGGCGAGCTCCCGCAGCGGCTCGGGCAGGTCCTGGTAGGCGGCAGCCGTATTGGCGATGAGGGTGTTCCCGCCGTACGGGGGGACGACGAGTGCGCGCAGGGTGGACGCCTTGGGGGGCGTGCGCACGAAGGTGACGTCGGTGTGCCAGTGGTTGGCGCGGATGCCCTCGTCGCCGTCCACCGGCAGGATCCGCGGCTGCCCGTCGACCGACGGCACGGTGGGATGGGCGGTGGTCAGCTCGCCGAAGAGGGACGCGAAGCGGAGCTGGCCGGCGTCATCGAGGCGCTGGTCGCGGAAGACGAGGGCCTTGTGCTCAAGGAGGGCGTTGTTGACGCCGGCGACGACCTCGGGGACGAGGGCGCCTTCGGCCGCCAGGTCCAGACCGTGGACCTCGGCGCCGATGCGCCCGCCGATCCGGCTGATCTCCAAGTCGACTGCTGTGCCGGACACGTGGGGTGCCGCGGGTGTGGTGGTCATGTCGGGTGATCCCTTCAGGAGGCTCAATGAGGCGATGGGCGGGGTCGGTTGTCGTTGCCGGGGGCCGCACATGGACGGCGAGGTGGCACGGGGCGTCCAGCGCCTGCCCCGGCCGATGTCCCTGCGGTAGGTGCTGAGCGGTCCGGCGCGTTCGAGGCGGTCCTCGTCACGGACGCCGGAGTTGCCCAGGAACGGCCGGAGATACGGGCCACGTACAGGCGTCAACAGGGCAAGTCGGACTTCACCGGAAGCAGGTCCGGCGGTCGGACCGCCGGGCGATCAGCGGGACGCCGTCTTCGCCTCTGTCGAACACGCCCGCCGACCCAACCTGCCTACTGCGCAAGGAGGGTGAACGTGTTTCAGGGCGCTGACCGGTTCGCGTCCGATGCCAGGAAGGTCCCGGTGCCGGGGACGTCCGAGGTCAGGGAGGTCCCGGTGCCGGGGAGGCCCGCTGCCGGGAAGGTCCGGCGGCTGGGGGTGAGGCCGCCGAGGGGTTCGTCTAGCAGCCGCGGCAGGGGGTCGCACAGAGGGCGCTGGCGTGCCGTCCAAGATCGACGTGCAACCGCGCGGTGAAGTTCGCTGACTGGCTCACACCGACGAGGCTGTCAGCGGGGATCAGCCACGTCAACGCGGGAAACGGACCTGTCTCACATGCTGAATGCACCGCCACACTCCTGAAGTGAGCCGTTCATAAAGCGCGGCACATCCCTTGCCGCGGACGGGGAGAACCACCGACCTGCCCCTGCTGTCGAGGACCCCCGGCGCAGGCGGACACCGCACAGCCATGAGCAAACGGCCCTGGACGCGTGCTGAAGGAGATGCCGCGTCCCCAGCCCCGCGGCGGTCGGGGCCCGTACGGCACCGGTCGCCCGGGGGCCGCCAAGGGCCGCCTCCGGCGGCCGCGGGGCGGCGTCCGAGAGCGGCGCCGACCGGCGCGAGGTGCGCTCCGACGGCAGCCGCTCACCGCTCGCCCCGGCCCCGTGGACAGGGTCAGTCGCTCAGGTCGGGTTTGCCGAAGAGGACGGCGTAGCCGGAAGGGAGCTGGCTGATGATCTGGTTGAGCTCGCCGGGGGAGACGGCGTCGGCCAGCGTGCTGAGTACGGCACTGGCGTCCCACTGGGCGGTTTGCTGACGGGCCCCGGTGCGTTCTCCCACCCGACGGCAGAATTCTTCGACGCCGTACGACTCGGCCCGCTGCTCCCCGTCGACCTTGAGAGCCTCCTTCAGCGCGCCGGGCAGCTGGGCCGACAGGTCCTTGGCCTCCCCGGGCGTGATGCGGTGCGCCAGAGTCTCCAGCACCACAGTCGTGATCTCGGCGGCTTCCGCCTGGTCCGCGTACTCACCGCGCTCCCGTACCCGGGCCAGGAATTCGTCATGCCTCATCGATCTCTCCCCTCGGTTCGACGGCGGCGTACCCGGCACATCCGGTTCTTCCCTGGTCAGAGCGGTCAGAGCCCGGGCCTCGTCTCGTACCGGGGGCCGAGGTCGGGTGTGTCGGCACCCTGCAACTCGCTGACCACCCCATGCGTGTCGGACAAGTCGTGCAACACGGCGCGGGTCTCCTCGGCAGGCAGCCCGGCGCTTCGGGCGATCTCCTCGGCATGCACGCCCTCGCCCCCGTGCTTCTCCTGGGCGGTGACCAGGGCCTCGAAGACCCGCTCGTGCGCCTCGGAGTAGTCCTGGCGACCCCGGCCGGTGAAGGACCGGGCCGGAGACGACGCATCGGCCCGCGAACTGCCCTGAGTGCCGCCCGTGGCGGTCTGCTGCTTGCCGCGGTGCAGGGACGCCGTCTTCTCCTCGTGGGGCGTAGAGGTCCTCATGTGCGCGCGCTGTTTTGACCCACCCGTCGTCGCACCCCGGTCCGAGGGCTGCTCGCCTGCCCTCTCCGCGTCCCGCGCGGCCGCGCGCCGCTGTTCTTCGTCCCCCTCCATCTTCTTCCGCACCATGAGCCTGGCCCCTTCCTCCCGAGCCGCCGGCCCGGACCTTGATCCTCGAGCCGCGCGACGTGCGCTGAATCCGTCTCCGGGACGAGTGACACAGCACCCGTGCAGCCAAACGACCCCGTGCGCCGGCCTCGCGGCCCGGGGGCGTGCGGCACGTCCGCTCGCCCCTCCTGGCGGCCCCGGGTGCGCGACTGCCTCAGGGCCCGGGATCATCAGACGCTGCCGCGCCTTTCGACGACGAGGATGCGGGCCTCCGGCGCAGGGTGGGCGACATGGGCATCGCCAGGTTCGACGCAGCACACCCGGCCCGGCGTCAGGTGCTCGACCCGCTCGATGCCGTCCACCCGGTAATGCATATCGACCGCCCCGTCCAGGACAACGAACACTTCGGGGCCGTCATTGACGTGCCACTGGTACGGCTGGTCGGTCCAGTGCAGACGAACCGTGGCGTCATCCACGCCCGCGAGATCGACGGCACCCCACGGGCGTTCTGCGGTGAATGAGGCGGCGTCGAGGAAACGCATCAGAGTTCTCCCTGGTCAAGGGCCTTATGGGCATCGGGTCCGTCCATCGTGCAAGACGGTCTCGATCACCGCGATAGGCAGAAATGACGTGAGGCATAAGATTTCTGCCATGCATCACGTCGTCGCCCTGGCGCTTCCCGGGATCGTCGCCCTCGATCTCGCCATCCCCGCCCAGGTCTTCGGCGCCCCCGGATCCCCCGGCCTCTACCGGTTCAGCCTCTGCGCTGCCGAAGCCGGGCCAGTGGCCACGTCCACCGGGTTCGATCTCGTCGCGCCCCGAGGACTGGAGGCCCTGACCGAGGCCGACACGGTCATCGTGCCCGGCTATGCACCGCACGATCCACCCGTGCCCGAGGTGACCGAAGCCCTCCAGGCCGCAGCAGCACGTGGCGCCCGGCTGGTCTCCGTGTGTACCGGAGCGTTCGCCCTGGCGGCAGCCGGCCTCCTCGACGGGCGCCGCGCCACCACTCACTGGATGGACGCCCCCGATCTCGCCGACCGCTACCGCATGGTCGACGTCGATCCCGCGCCCCTGTACATCGCCTCCGGCTCAGTCCTGACCAGCGCCGGATTCACCGCGGGCATCGACCTGTGCCTGCACCTGGTCCGCGAGGACCTGGGCGCGGACACCGCCGCCGAGCTCGCCCGCCGCCTGGTCGTCCCCGCGCACCGTGAGGCCAACCAGGCCCAATACATCTCCCAGCCGCTGCCCACCGACGGCACCGGCATGGCCGACGTCTGTGCTTGGGCCCTCCAGCACCTCGACCGCCCCCTGACGGTGGCCGACCTTGCCCACCGCACCTCACTCTCCCCCCGCAGCTTCGCCCGCCGCTTCACGGCGGAAACCGGCACCACACCCCTGCGCTGGATCAATACCCAGCGCCTCCAACAGGCCCGGCGCCTCCTGGAGACCACTCACCTCGGCGTCGAGGAGATCGCCCGCCGAGCCGGCCTGGGAACCGCAACGAATCTCCGCTTCCACCTCGCCCGCGAAGCCCAGACCACACCCACCGCGTATCGGCGTACTTTCCAGCGCCTCCCCGCTCCCTCCGGGGAACCCGCCTGATCCGCCGAGCCGGCCATGAGCCTGCCCGACGAGGCCGTCCTCGTCTCGCCCGGCCTCGGCGCGGTCGAGTCGGCCGAACGCCACCCCGCGCTGTCGCACCGGCCGGTTGCCGTGATTCAACCGCGGGACCTGTGGCCGGTCCTTCCCTCGCGCAGGAGGCGCCGCAGGCGGCTCTCCGGCCAGGTGTTGATCACGTCGTTCTTGGTGAGCCAGCCGCGCTGTGCCGTGCCTACGCCGTAGCGCATGTTGGCCAGGTGGAGGGTGGCGTGGGCGTCGCTGTCGACGGCGAACCTCACGCCGTGCCTCTTGGCCCGCAGGATGTCCTCGTCGCGCAGATCCAGCCGGTCGGGGTGGGCGTTGATCTCCAGCGCGGTGCCGGTGCGCGCACACGCGGCGAAGATCGCGTCGAGGTCGGCATCGATGGGCGGACGCTTGCCGATGATCCGGGTGGTGGGGTGGCCGATGATGTCGACGTGCGGGTTCTCGCAGGCCCGGACGATTCGCCGGGTCAGCGCCTCACGCCCCTGGTTGAAGTGCGAGTGCACCGACGCCACGCACAGATCGAAGCCGGCCAGGAACTCCTCGGGCCAGTCCACGCCGCCGTCCGGATCGATGTTCAGCTCCACGCCGTGCAGCAGCCGCATACCACCCCGCTTGCCACGCTTTGCGTACTGCCCGTCGAGTTCCCGGACGCGTTCGCGCTGGGCCAGGATGCGTTCGTCGGTCATCCGCTGCATGTACAGGTCCGGGCCGTGATCGGTGATCGCGTAGTAGGCGTAGCCGCGCTCGGCGGCCGCCGCGACCATCTCCTCCAGCGGGGCGAGACCGTCGGTGAGGTCGGTGTGCGTGTGCAGATCGCCCCGGATGTCCTGTTCCTTGACCAGGTCGGGCAGCTCGTCCTGCAGCCCGGCTTCGATCTCGCCGCGGTCCTCGCGCAGGGTGGGCGGGATCCAGGGCAGGCCGAGGCGGGCGTACACGTCCTCCTCGGTCTTGGAGACGATCTTCTTGCCGCTCTCGGCATCGAAGAGACCGTACTCGGAGAGCTTGAGCTTGTGGTGGACGGCCCGCTCCCGGGTGCGGATATTGTGCGCCTTGGACCCGGTGAAGTACTGCAGGGCCGCGCCCCAGGAGTCCGGCGGTACGACGCGCAGGTCGACGGAAAGGCCCTTGGTGGTGCGGATGGACGTCTTCTTCTCGCCGTGCGCGACGACCTCCGCGACGTACGGCAACTCGGTGAACGCCCGCATCACGGGCGCCGACCTGGCGGCCGCGGCAAGCACGTCGATGTCGCCGACGGTCTCGCGGAAGCGGCGCAGCGAGCCCGCGTAGGTGCAGCGCCGGCAGCCGGCCACTCCGGAAAGCTCGGCGACGATGTCGTCGGCGAGGTCCATGGCCGCGTCGAGCAGGACGCGTTCTCCGGAGGACTGCAGGAGTTCCATGCCGTGGAGGATGTTCTCCTCCGTCTTCGGCCCGAAGCCCTTCAGATCGCGCAGCCGTTCCTCATGGATGGCGTCGGCCAGTTCCTCGACGGAGGAGATGCCCAGTTCCTCGTACAGGACGGAGGCCTTCTTCGGGCCGAGCGTGGGGATGGCGGTCAACCGCCGGACGCCGGCGGGGATCTTCGCCCGCAGCTCCTCGACGGCGGACACGCTGCCGCTGCGCGAGTACTCGAGGATCTTCTCGGCGATGGACTTGCCGACGTTGGGGATCTCCTGAAGACCCTTGACGTCGAGGGTGGACACGTCGGCGTGGTAGCCGCCCACGGACCGGGCAGCCTTCTCGTAGACGCGTGACTTGTACGCGTCTCCTCCGGTGATCGAGATCAGGTCCGCGTATTCGTGGAACAGCGCGGACACCTCGTCGTTGGACCGAACCATGATTCCCGAGTAGGCAGACAGCGCCCCGTTCATGCGTGCCGGCGCCTGTCATCTCAGGAAGGGAGTCCGGGTCCCGTACCTGCGCGGGCCTGTGACAGTGCCCCTCCCTCGGGCGAATGTGCGGCTCCGGCAGGCGCATGCCCCCGGGGCAGGAGGGCTACCCGCCCAGCAGACCGCGACGTGAGAAGAGACGCAGTGGGGCATTCGGTGGCCTCAAGCGGTCTCGATGTGAGGAGGCTCCATGACTCCCGCCACCGTTGGGCATCCGTTCCGGATCCGCCGGGATGCGCTGCCCCTGACCGGGCCGGAGTCGCTGGATCCGCTGCTGACGCGGATCGGTGACGCGAGGTACGTGCTGCTGGGAGAGGCGTCGCACGGCACGTCCGAGTACTACCGGTGGCGCGAACTGCTGACGCGGCGGCTGATCGAGGAGAAGGGCTTCTCCTTTGTCGCCGTGGAGGGCGACTGGCCCGACTGCCACGCTGTGCACTGCTCTGTGACCGGCGCTCCCGGGGCGCCCGAGGACCCCGCGGGCGTGCTGGAGGACTTCGACCGCTGGCCGACGTGGATGTGGGCCAACACCGACGTCGCCCGTTTCTGCCGGTGGCTCCGCGAGCACAACGCCCGGCTGCCGCAGGACCGGCGCGCCGGGTTCTTCGGCCTGGACGTGTACAGCCTGTGGGAGTCGCTGCAAGCGGTGCGCGACTACCTGAGCGAGCACGTACCCGACGCGGTCGACCGGGCCTTGGACGCCTACCGGTGCTTCGAGCCGTACGCGGAGGACCCGCAGTCCTATGCGATGGCCACCGAACTGGTGCCGTCCGGCTGTGAGCCGGAGGTACGCGAGCTGCTGGTACACCTGCGGCACAGCGCGGAGCAGGCGGCAGCCGCGGACGGCGGCCTGGCCGGCTTCGCCGCCCGGCAGAACGCCGAGGTGCTGTCCGGGGCGGAACGCTACTACCGGGCGATGCTCCGGGGCGGTCCGGAATCGTGGAACATCCGGGACCATCACATGGCGGACACCCTCGACCGGCTCATGGACCACCACGGGCCGCGGTCCAAGGCGGTGGTCTGGGAGCACAACACCCATGTGGGCGACGCCCGTGCCACCGACATGGCGGCGGCCGGCCTGGTCAACGTCGGTCAGCTGGTCAGGGAGCGCCACGAGGACGACGGCGTCGTGCTGGTCGGCTTCGGCTCCTACCAAGGCACCGTGATCGCGTCCGACCGCTGGGGCGGGCGCGCCCGCGCGATGCGGGTGCCGCCGGCCCGTGACGGCAGTCTGGAGGACTCGATGCACCAGGCGCTGCCCGGTGATTCCGGGCTCTTCGTCTTCCCGCCGACGGGGACACACTCCGACGCGGGGGGCACCACCCGGCCCGCCTGGCTCGACGACGTGTGCGACCACCGAGCGATCGGCGTGGTCTACCGGCCGGAGCGGGAGAAGTGGGGGAACTACGTGGCCACGGTCGTCGGAGAACGCTACGACGCCTTCTGCTACATCGACCGCACCACCGCTCTGACCCCGCTGCACACGGCCCCCGCCGACACGGGCGAGGAAGAGACCTGGCCGAGCGGCGTGTGAACCCACGCGAACCTCACCCCCGTACGGCCGGCGATGTAAAGGCGTTCCAGCAGGACGGTGTCCGCCTCGCCGCAAGGACAGCAGTGGCTCCGATTGCCCGAAGATGCCTGCGAGGTACTGCGGTGTTGGAATGGAAGGTGGCAATGAGCGCGGTCGGGGCGCGGCTGCCGCACCGGCGGAGGAAAGCCGCCAGACGAGGAGTCGGTATGAGCGTCGACGAACTCTCCGAGATGGGCCCTGTCGATTACCTGGTCCTGGAGTTCCCGGGCAATCGCATGACCGGCGAAGGCCTGCCCCTGCTGCTCGAACTCGTCGAGCGGCGCATCATCCGCATCCTCGACCTGTCCTTCGTCCGTAAAGAGGCAGACGGTTCGGTCAGAGCGCTCAAGCTCACCGACATGGACGGCGACGGGGAACTCGACCTGGCCGTGTTCGAGGGCGCCTCCTCGGGCCTGCTCGGCGAGAACGACCTCCAGGAGGCCGCCGCCGTCCTCGAACCCGGCAACTCCGCGGGCGTCATCGTCTACGAGAACGTGTGGGCCGCGCCGCTGGCAGCGGCCCTGCGCCGCAGCGGAGCACGGATGGTGGCCAACGGAAGGATCCCGCCGGAGGATCTCATGGCGGCTCTGGAGGCCGTCGAGGCGGGATCCGCCTCCTGACGGCCGACGCCCACCCGACGACAAGGAACCTGTCATGCCTGGTCTACTTCGCGGAGTCGCCCGCACCGCGGTCGTCTCCGGTACCGCCACCGCCGTCTCCAATCGGGTCTCGCGCCGCCAGGCCGGCCGATGGGCGCAGCAGGACTACGGACAGACCGCCGCGTCGCCGCAACAGGCCTACAGCGCTCCGGCACCCGCACCCGCTCCTGCACCTGCACCACCCGCAGTGTCGATGGACACCAAGATTTCGCAGTTGAAGGAGCTCGCTCAGCTCAAGGAGCAAGGGGTGCTCTCCGAGGCCGAGTTCGCGGCTCAGAAGAGCCGCATCCTCGACCTCTGACCGGGACGAGCTGCCCGGCATCCGCCGGATCCCGCACGCTGCCGGATCCCGCACCATGCTGCCGCCGCTCCAGAAGCGTGGCCGCGGCATGGTGCGGGCCGTGCGGGACGTCATGGGGAGGGCCGTGCGGGACGTCATGGGGAGGGCCGTGCGGGACGTCATGGGGAGGACTGTCCGCCCATGGACTGCCCGCCGATGCCCTGCAGGTCGGCCTGCCGCGCGACGGCCCGGCGGGCCGGATCCGTGAACTCCCGCTCGACCGACTCCTGGAGCAGGAGCGTCTGCGCGCGCACCGCCGGGTGCTGCTGCGGCGGCAGGGCGTCGAGCAGGCCGTCGAGCATGGCGCGGAGCCTGCGACAGATCTGCACGGACGAGCTGCCGTAGTGGAGGATCTCGCAGACGGCGAGCTCAAGATAGTTGTCCCAGCTGCGCCCCGGCAGCACGAGCCGGGCGTCCCCATGACCGTCCGCCAGCACGTAACGACCGGGGAGGTGCGTCCTGCCTACCGTGTGCAGGAACCGCTCGATGTAGTTGACGACCTGCACGGCGGTCGTGGGGTCGTTCACCGCCGGGGACAACGCCCTGATGGCAATGTCGACCAGGACCCTCAGAGCGAAGGCCGGGTCCTGTTCGATGGTGCGCTCGGCCCCGAGGGCGACGAGACCGGACACCCGCGCCGGGTCGGGTCGGGACGTGCCTCCGTGGACCTCGACGAGCACGGTGCCGGGTGGTACGAAGTCTCCGATCAGCCGGGTCATCACGAAGACGCAGTCGTGGCGCGCCGCCTCCGCGACCAGCCCACGCACGTCGAAGGCCTGGACGGCGCCACCCCGCTCGGTACGAATGCGCATCACAGGACCGTCGGACGGCACAACTCCGGCTCCACGGGCAGCGGCCCCCCGGATCGCCGCGGCGCCGCTCGTGAACACTGCCTCTCCCATGCCTTCGACCAGCTCCGCGATGGCCACCGGTCGGAGACTGTGGGTGAACCGGTTGAGGTAGACCAGCAGGAGCACGAGGCTGACGGCCACGGCCACGCCGGCCAGGGTGACTCCGAGGTCGGGGACCGATTCGGATTCGACGCTGCGCAGCAGGGAGAAGGCGAACGCGAACGTCCCCGTGAAGGTCGCCAGAACCGACTTCTGCAGCCGGTCCCGGTACCAGAGGCGCATGTACCGGGGGGACAGGGTGCCCGTGGCCTGCTGCACCACCAGCACTCCGATGGTGACGACGAAGCCGAGCAGCGCCACCATCGCGCCCACGATGGCGGTGAGCACGCCGCTCGCCGTCGTCGCGGAGTAGTGCCAGCCGCTCGGCGGCCAATCGGCGCCGTCGGCGGCCAGGGCGAGCTCGGCGAGGAGGGCACCGAGGACGAGACCGAGCATCGGCACGATCCACAGACTCGCCTTGGCGTATTGCCGCAACCTGAACCGGGCCGCCCAGGACGTCATGACACCCATGCCACGCCCCTTCACCCGGAGGAGTCACGTGTTCTTGAGGCACACGGGACGGCGGACTCCCTGGCGGGACCGGCGTCATCTCACGGTAAAGCGACAGGGTGACCGGCGCAGCAGCAGGGGAACCGCCACCGCCGCCTTGCGCGGTTTCCTCGCCAGGACGGGCCGACATCGTCGGCCTAAGCTGACTCCGTGGCGTCCCGGTACTCCGCGGCCACCGTGTCATGGTGCCCGTTCGTGATCGACCGGGGCTGAAAGGGGTTGACGATGGACGACTATCCCCTGATCGAGGACCACGGGCTGATCGGTGATCTGCAGACCGCGGCTCTTGTGACGACCGATGCGACGATCGACTGGTTCTGCTGTCCGCGGTTCGACTCGCCGAGCATTTTCGGAGCCCTGCTGGACCGGCAGAAGGGCGGCCACTTCACCGTGCGGCCGGCTGCGGGCACGTACACGACCAAGCAGCTCTACCACCCTGACACCGCCGTTCTCGTGACGCGCTTCATGACCGAGACCGGGGCGGGGGAGGTCGTCGACTTCATGCCGGTGACCGGAACGACCGCCACTGACCGGCACCGTCTCGTCCGCATGCTGCGCTGTGTCCGCGGCAGCATGACGTTCGAGGGGGAGATCGCTCCGCGCTTCGACTACGGCCGTAAGCCACATGAACTGCACATCTCCGAGCACGGGGCCCTGTTCACCTCGGAGGACATGCACCTTGCCGTCCACCCCGTCCGCGAGCCGCACGACGAGCGGCTGTTGAACGCCCTCTCGGGCGACAAGGACCTGCGCTTCTCGCTGACTCTGCGGGCGGGACAGCAGCGCGGCCTGGTCATGGAGTCGTCCCCCGGAGGACCTCCGCACGAGGTCCGCGTGGAGGAGTTCGAGCAGCTCTTCGACGAGACGGTCCGCTTCTGGCGTTCCTGGCTGAGGCAGTCCACCTACTCCGGCCGCTGGCGGGAGGCGTTGGAACGTTCGGCCGTGACGCTGAAGCTCATGACCTACGCGCCGACCGGGGCGCTGGTCGCCGCCCCGACGGCGGGACTGCCCGAGCAACTGGGTGGAGAGCGCAACTGGGACTACCGGTTCACCTGGATCCGTGACGCTTCGTTCTCCGTGTACGCCCTGCTGGGCATGGGTTTCAAGGAAGAGGCGGCCGCGTTCATCGGATGGCTGCACGACCGGGTGAAGGAAGAGGCCGGCGCCGGAAACGGTACCGGGCCGTTGAACATCATGTACCGGGTCGACGGCACCGCCGACCTCGTCGAGGAGACCCTGGAGCACTGGGAGGGGTACTGCGGTTCCGCCCCGGTCCGCATCGGCAACGGAGCGGCGCGCCAGCTTCAGCTGGACATCTACGGCGAGGCCCTCGACAGCATCTACTTCGCGCACCAGCACGGCATGCACCTCGACCACGGAGGCTGGAAGGCGCTGCACACCTTGTTGGACTGGCTCGTCGACCACTGGGACCAGCCGGGTGAAGGGCTGTGGGAGACCCGCGGCGGCCGGAAGGACTTCACCTACGGTCGCGTGATGTCGTGGGTGGCCTTCGATCGTGCCCTGCGGATCGCCGACGACGACGGCCGTCCCGCGGCGCGTGGACGCTGGGTCGACGCACGGGACGAGATCTACGAGCAGGTGATCGGCAAGGGCTGGGACCCGAACAAGCAGGCATTCGTACAGCACTACGGAGACGATGTGCTCGACTCCTCCCTGCTGCGCATGCCGACGGTCGGCTTCATCACACCGGACGATCCGATGTGGAAGTCGACCCTGGACGCGATGGACCAGGAACTGGTCAGCGACAGCCTCGTCTACCGCTACAACCCCGAGGCGTCCCCCGACGGGTTGCGGGGCTCCGAGGGGACCTTCTCCCTCTGCACGTTCATGTACGTCGACGCCCTCGCCCGCGCCGGACGCACCGACATGGCCAGGCTGGTGCTGGAGAAGATGCTCACGTACGCCAACCACCTGGGCCTGTACTCCGAGGAGATCGACCTGACGGGGCGACAGCTGGGGAACTTCCCTCAGGCCTTCACGCACTTGGCCCTGATCGACGCGGCGATCACCTTGGACGGCATGCTCTAGGTAAGCAGAAGGAGTGTGAGCCCCGGGGCCCGCCGCGCGAGTCCTCAGCGCAGGGCCGTGTCCGTCGCGGGCCCGAGGAGGACGACGGTGTCCCCTTCCTGCGGAGTGGTCTTCTGCGTCTCTGTGACCGGCTCCAGTCGCTGGTCCCCCCGCACCACGAAGAGCACGTCGTGCTCCTGGGGCAGCGGGGCAGTGGCCGGCTGCACCACGAACCGGGCGCCGCGTTCGTAGCGCTCCGCGAGGACGTGTCGGACGAGGGAGCGGCCGAAGAGGATGTCGCCGCCGGTGTACGGGGCGACCACGCCGTGACTGTCGTGCGGTGGTCCCACCCGGTAGACGGGCCCCTCGACGTTGTCCTGCATCACGATCGAACCGAGCGCATTGAAGTCGTCGTCGTCGGTGGCCAGGAAGACGGCCGTCACGCCCTCCAGACGCGCCCCTGGGTTGATTGCCGTGGCCAGCAGATCGCCCTTGGCCAGCTCGAGGCCCGCTCCCTTGATCCTTTCTCGCGACTCTTCGCGTCCCGCCCACATCAACACGTCGAGGCCGGCGGACCTCAGGGTCCTTCCCAGATCGACCACCCAGGGCTCGCCGCCCACCAGAAGTACGCGCGTGCCCGCTGTCTTGACGACGCCGAGCCGTCCGGCCACGGGCGCTGCCGTCAGCGCGTACAGCAGCACGGTCCCCACGATCACCAGGAAGGTGATCGGAAGGATTTTCGCCGCCCCGGTCACTCCCCGTTCGGCCAGGCCGGCGGAGAAGGCCGACGCCGTTGCCGCCGCGACGATGCCGCGTGGGTCCATCCATCCGACGAAGGCGCGCTCGCCCCGTGAGAGGTCCGTCCGCGCCGCGGCGGCGAAGGCCACGATCGGGCGGACCACCAGGACGAGGATCGCGATCAGGCCGAGCGCGGGAAGGAGCACCGGCACCAGGGACGCAGGGGTGACCGTGGAAGAGATGGAGATGAACAGCAGTCCGATGATCAGTTGGACGAGGGTCTCGAAGAAGGGCCGGCGCGCGGGCATGTCGAAGCCGCGGATGTTGGCGACGGCCAGTCCCGCCACGATCGCGGCGATGAGCCCTGTGTCGTCCCGGACGATGTCGCAGACCGCCGATACGCCGATCACGATGGCGAGTTGCGCCAGCGTCCCCAGCGTCTCGCCGAGCCGCAGGGTGCGCAGAGTGAACCACAGCAGCGCCGTTCCCACGGCGCCGCCGACCAGCCCGAAGGCCAGGCTGAGGGCGAACTGGCCGAGCTGGTATCCCCGGCCGATGTCGATCTGGTGCGACGAGGCCACCGCGTGGAAGGTGAGCGCGCCGAGGATGGCACCGATCGGGTCGGTCAGCGTGCCCTCCCACATCAGGACGCGCCGCACCTTGTCGCTCGGCCGCACGAAGTCGAGCAACGGCCCCACGACCGTGGGCCCCGAGACGACGAGGATCATGCCGAGCATCGCCGCCACGCGCAAAGGCATGTCGAACATCGCCGGTGCCACAGCCCCGGTGACGAGGAAGGTGAGCAGCACGCCGTACACGAGCAGCCTGCCCACGATCCCGCGCGTCTGGCGGGCAAGCTTGCGCAGGTCGAGTCCCAGACCGGCGTCGTAGAGGATCACCGCGACGGACAGCGACACCAGGGGCGAGAAGGCCGGCCCCAGCAGCTTGTCCGGGTGGATGTGGTCCGTCATCGCACCGGCGGCGAACCCGACGGGAAGCAGGATGATCAGGGCGGGTACGCGCAGCTTGTTCGCCAGGATCTGTGAGCCGGTGGCGAGCACCACCGTCAGGGCGAGTCCGAGAAGGATCTCGTCGTCGGTCACAGCGGCTTCCTTCGTCGTGGTCCGGGCGCGAGGGGTGTGTGCTGTTCGGGTGCGAGCAGGGGATCAGCTGTCGTGTGCCGCACCGTCACCGGCGGTGCCGCCTTCTCTTCGCAGTTCGGAGTCGGTGAGCTCTTCCAACTCCCCGTGGGTGTCCAGCCAGTAGAGGAGGACGACAGCGGGCAGAACGAGCACCAAGGCCACCAGGGTGACGACCGCCAGCCATGTCAGCGTGGCCGGCGCGCCCGCCGCATCGGCCACGGTCAGCGACGTGGGGACGAGGTACGGGCGCTGCGCCATGCCCCAGGCGATGACGGCGGCGGCGACCACCCCGACCGCCGTGACGCGCACCCACGTTCCCGGCTTCCGCCGGAGCAACCACACCGTCGCGACCGAGGCCACCCCGGCGAGGACGACGAAGAACAGCCCCAAGCCGTGGGTGAGCCCGTGCCACACGTGGGGGGAGTCCTCGTGGGTGACGAATCCAGTGATCACCGCGAGGGCGGTGAGCACGGCGAGACTGCCCAGCGCCCGCCGCCGGAAGTAGCCGATCAGATCGGGCGCCTCGAAGCGGCGGGCGTCGCCGGAGAGGAACACCGCGCCGAGGAAGGCCGTGGTGGCGATGGCGACCAGCCCGAACAACAGGGAGGTCGGGTTGCTCCAGGCATCTGCCGATGCCTCGGTGCCGGGCGCCACCCGTCCCGACGCGATCCCGCCGACGGCGGCACCGAGGAAGAACGGTGTGACGACCGAGGCCACGGCGAACACGGCGCCGTACAGCCGCCGGTCGGCGAGCCGCCGGGACGGCTTGCGGAACGCGAAGCCGGCGCCGCGCAGGACCATGCCCACGACGGCCAGCGCCAGCGGAAGCCACATCGCGGAGAACACGGTCTGGAACAGGACCGGGAAGCCGGTCCACATGATGACGAGCACGAAGATCAGCCAGACGTTGTTCACCTCCCAGACGGGAGCCATGGCGTGATCGATGAGCCACCGGGGACGCCGGCCGCGTTCCGTTCCCCCGGCCGTCAGGTCCCAGAAGCCGGCCCCGTAGTCGGTGCCGCCCGCGCAGGCGTACGCGGCCACGGCCAGGAGCATCACCACGGCGATGAGATCGGCGGTCATGGGCGGCCGTCTCCGGGCCGGGCGGCTGCGCCTCCGGCGGCGGAGGAGCCGGCCGGGAGGGGTGCTCGCGGGCCGTAGGGAGTGTCTGCCTCCGGCGCGTGGCCCGTACCTCCTGCAGCTTGCTGCTCGTCGGCGAGCCGCCAGCGCGTGCGCATTTTCAGCAGAACGACGAGGAACGAGCCGAAGAGGCACACGTACACCACGATCACCACACCGAGCATGATCCACAGAGTGGTGGAGCGGGTCGACGTCACCGCCTCGGCGACCCGCATGTTCTGGTAGACGATCCAGGGCTGACGTCCGACCTCGGTGGCGATCCAGCCGCACTCGACGGCCACGACGGAGGCGACGCCCGCACAGGCCGCGGAGCGGTAGAACCACTTCGAGGCGGGCAGGCGACGGTGCCGTAGCCAGATCAGCCCGTACACGAGGGCGA
The DNA here is from genome assembly GCF_040677245.1 of Streptomyces kurssanovii. NCBI lineage: Bacteria > Bacillati > Actinomycetota > Actinomycetes > Kitasatosporales > Streptomycetaceae > Streptomyces > Streptomyces kurssanovii. The sequence goes on along the minus strand of NZ_JBFAQK010000006.1, from coordinate 92,792 downwards.
GCAGCACCAGGGCGGATCCGATCAGGACCATGATGTCGAAGGCCCAGTGGGCGATGGTTGCCTGCGTGGCCGTGGGACGCTGGTCCGCCGGGACGGAGGTCAGCCCCACCACCTCGGTGTCCGGGCTGAATCCTGCCAGGACGGAGTCGAGCAGCGGGATCTTGATGCCGCCCGAGACGGTCCCGTCCTCCTGCAGACGTCCGAAGAGGTACTCCGGCACACGGGTGTCGGTCTTCCAGACGATCTCCATCGCGGCGAACTTCACCGGCTGCTTGTGGAACACCGACCGGGCGATGGAGTCGCCCAGCACGAACTGCACAGGGGCGGCGACGGCGGCGATGGTGAAGGGAACGGCGAAGCCGAGCCGGTGGTAGTGGTCCCGGCGGCCGCGCAGCCAGCCCACGGCGTAGACACCGGACACCATGAAGCCCGCGGTGATGATCATCGCCACGACGAAGTGCCAGTACTGCGGCCCGAACATCGGTGTGAAGATCGCCTTCCACACGTCCACGTCGACCGGGTTGCCCGCGGAGTCGAGGGAGAAGCCCTGCGGCGTGTTCATCCAGGAGTTGGCGGCCAGGATGCCGAACGCTCCCAGCAGTGCGGCGAACGGCAGCGGCAGCCCGAGGAGGAAGTGTGTCCGGGGCTTCAACCGCCGCCATCCGTAAAGGTAGATGGCGATGAGCACGGCCTCCAGGAAGAAGGCCCATGCCTCGACGCCGAATCCGATGCCGAAGACATCACCCCACCTTCCCATCAGGCCGGGCCACAGCAGACCGAACTCGAACGACAGCACCGTGCCGGTGACGATGCCGAGCGCGAACTGCACCGCCATGACGGCGGACCAGCGCCGTGCCAGGAGCAGGGCCGTGGCGTCCTTGCGGCGCAGACCGCGGTAGTGCATGACGAGGGTGATGAAGGGGAAGGCCACGCCGAGGGGTACCAGGATGATGTGGGAGGCCAGGGTGAAGGCCATGAGTTCCCGGGCCGGAAGGAGTTGGGCCGGAGCATCCGCCAGCAGGTGGAGCGAGGTGGGCATGCGAGCCTTCGTCGTTCGTGGTCGTGAAGGGCCGGGAGAAGGTCATCCGCCGGTGGCGAAGCCGGGGAAGAGGGTCATGCCGCCGTCGACGTACAGGGTGGTTCCCACCACGTAGTCCATGAGGTCGGAGGCGAGCGCGACGACGGCGTTGGCGATGTCGTCGGGGTCCCCGATCCGGTCGTACGGGATGAGCCGCAGGAGGTCCTTCTGTGCCTCTGGCGTCTCCCAGGCATCACGGTTGATCGGCGTCTTGATCGCCCCCGGGGCGACGGCGTTCACGCGGATCTTCTCCGGCGCGAGCTCCTGGGCCAGGGTCTGCATCATCATCTGCACACCGCCCTTGGACGACGCGTAGTTCACGTGGCCCGCCCAAGGGATGAGCTGGTGCACCGAACTCATACAGATGATCTTCCCGGCGGAGCGGGAGATCTCCGGGACCACGCCCCGGCGCCGGAACTCCTTGGTCGCCTCTCGGGCACACAGGAACTGACCGGTGAGATTGACATCGAGCACTTTCTGCCATTGAGCGAGCGTCATCTCCGTGAACCGGGCGTCACGCTGCATTCCCGCGTTGGCGACCAGGACATCGATGGTCCCGAACTCCTGGACCATCCGGTCCATCATGGCGACGACCTGGTCCTCCTGGGACACGTCCGCTTCGTAGGCAGCCGCGCGCACTCCGAACGAGGCGATCTCTGCGACCACCTCGTCAGCAGCCTCGCGACCCGCCACGTAGTTCACGACCACGTCGGCCCCTGCCCGGCCCAACCCGATGGCCGTGGCCTTGCCGATACCCGAGTTGGCGCCGGTGACCAAGGCTTTCTGTCCCCGCAGCAAACGAGCCGGGATCACATCCTGCGGTGTTTCCACGGTGGAATCCATGCTGTCCTGTCCCCTCGCCGCGCGGTGGCGCTCCGTCCGGCGGTGGCTCGGCCGGGCACGGGCCAGCCAATCACCGGACGCGGCGGACGGCGTGTCCCGAGCCCGTCTGTTAGACCATTGGGTCGAGCAGCTTCGTCCAGTCGGACCACTCGCCGATCGTCAGCCCAGCCGGGCCAAGAGATGGTCGCCGACGCGCATGGCATTGGCGATCGCGGTGAGGGAGGGATTCACCGCGCCGATGCTCGGGAAGAAGCTCGTGTCGACGACGTACAGGTTGTCGAGGTCGTGAGCCTTGCAGTTCACATCCAGCGCGGAGTCGGCGGGATCGGCACCGAAGCGGACGGTACCCGCCTGGTGCGCCGTCGCACCGATCGGCATGCCCTTGTGCAGGTAGATGCTGCGTGACAGCAGATGGTGCTCGTGCATGCCCAAGTGGCCGAGCATGCCTTGCAGTTTGTGCCTCAGGCGCTTCAGGCCTTCGACGTTGTTCTTCTCGTCGAGAGTGAGCCGGATCCGCGCGTCACTGTCGAGAGTGACCCGGTTGTCCGCCAGTGGCAGATCCTCCCCGCACAGCCAGAAGTCGACGGCGTGATGCGCCAGTACCTCGAACGGCATGTCCGGTGCCACCGCGCCGGCCCACCGCGGGGCCTCGCCGTGGATCTGTTCCGCATCCGACTTGCCCAGCATCTGGATGCCACCCAGCGGGAATTCCCAGTCGTCCGCGCCGAAGTACCAGTCGTTGAGCGCGAGGGTCTTCTGGAACCGGGTGTCATTGGGTTCCTTGGAGACCGCCATCAGCGCCAGGTTGTTGTGCCGCATGTAGAAGCGGCCGACCACGTCGGAACTGTTCGCGAGGCCACGGGGGTGGTGCTCGTTCGCCGAGGCCAGCAGTAGTGCCGCCGAGTTGACCGCCCCGCAGGAGACGACCACCACGTCCGCCGTGTACCGGACCTCCGGACCGTCCGCGAGACGGCCGACGACCGCGCTGACACTGCGTCCTCGGGCATCGGTCTCCAGACGGACCACCTGGGTGTCCGTGACCATCTCGACGTTGGGGTGCTCCAGAGCCGGCTCGACACAGATCACCTCGGCGTCGGACTTGGCGCGCACCAGACAGGGAAAGCCGTCGACCCGGTCGCACCGGATGCACACACTGGCGTGACCGGGCCGCCCGCCGTTCTCCTGGCGGAGATTGACGCCGATCGGCAGATGGAACGGGTGCAGGCCCCGCTTCTCGAGGTCGTCGCTCAGCTGCTGGATGCGCGGCTCGTGCTCCACCGGCGGATGCGCGTACTGAGCGCTGACCGGCCCCTCGCCGGGATCCTCGCCGTGCCGTCCGTGGACGAGATAGAGGTGCTCGGCCTGTGTGTAGTACGGCTCCAGGTCCTCGTACCGGATCGGCCAGGCCGGCGACACTCCGCCGTGGTGGCGGATCTCGCCGAAGTCCTCGGGACGGAGCCGGAAGAGGGCGGCGCCGTAGAACTTGGTGTTCCCGCCGACGTAGTAGTTGACCTCGGGCGGGAACTCGCTGCCCTGCTTGTCCAGCCAGAACTCCGGGGCCCGGTACTTGGCTTTGACGAACACGGCGGTCGAGTCCCAGTTGTCCCGCTCGCGCGGCAGGTAACCACCGCGTTCGATCAGCAGGACGCGCTTGCCCGACGGGGCGAGCCGGTGGGCGAGAGTGCCTCCGCCGGCTCCGGTGCCGATGACGATGACGTCGTAGTGAGGGGTGTCGCCCACGGCGACCACCGTCCTTGTGATCATGGCCCCGACCTGGCGTCAGGTGCTGTGTCTCCCGCTGCGCGGCCCACTTCCTTCGAACGTATCCGCCCCTTCCGGGAGCGGCGACCGGAGGGTGGGCGCCCGCCGGGCACCTCGGTCACAGCACCGCGATCGGGTTCACGGGCGAGCCAGTGGCTCCGGGCAACCTCAGGGGCGCGATCACAGACAGGAAACTCCAGCGTTCCGTCCGCGCGCAGACCGCGACGAGCTCCTCGAACCGCAGGTAGTCCATGAGGTGGATGCCCATGGCCTGGATCGCCAGGACGTGTACGGGGAAGGCGATGTCCTCCACCGCGCTGGGAGCTGTGTCGTTGTTGCCGTCTCCGCCCAGGACCGCGACCTTGCGCTCGGCCAGGAATTCCAGGGCGGTCGGATGAAGGCCCGCCCGCGCCGTGGCCACGTTCCACCGGCCGAGTCCGGTACGACGAAGGCGATGTCCCACCCGGACGAACAGCAGGTCACCAGGGCCGACATGCACCCCTTGGGCGGCCTCGGCACCCGTCAGATCACCCGAGGTCACATGGTCGCCCGGCTCCAGCCAGGGCACCCCGCGCAGCCGGGGGATGTCCAGCAGTACACCCCGACCGACGATGCCGTTCTCGAGAACGTCGACGGAGAGCGAACGGGCGCCCTCGGCCGTCACGGTGCTCGCCGGCACTCCGCCGTACAACTCCCCGTCGAACACCACATGGCAGAGGGCGTCGAGATGACTGTCCGCGTCCCCGTGCACGTTCATGGCGAAGCGGTCGGTGGCGAAGTGGAGTCCGTCCGAGCCGAGATCGCGCGGTCCCGGCCCGGTCATCCGGTGCGTCGCGGGCTCGGGGGCGTCGGGCCCCGGCTCGGTCTCGATCGGAGCTGCCAGCGACACCGTGTGTCCGAGGCGGACTTCGGCGGCGGCCGCCGCCACACGCTCAGGGGTCAGGTGGCGGAGTGCACCGCACCGGCCGTTCATCGTGGGCTGTGCCGCCGCCCGGCTCCGTAGTCGTTCGTAGAGCGCCCGGAATCCGTGCGCGGTCATAGCAGGTGATGCCGAGGGCTCCTGCGACGGTGTCACGTGTAAGGGCCCCGGACGTCAGTCCCTCATCGGCCGGGGCGCGACGCACAACCCCCAGATGATGAGGGCGTCGATCGCGATGAACAGCAGCGCCCAGAACGGCGTGTGCGGGAGCCACATGAAGTTGGCGATCATGCTGAGTCCGGCCAGCCCCACGCCGACGACCCTGGCCCACGTTGCACCCGAGAACAGGGCGACGCCGGTGAGCACGATCAGAATGCCCAGGATGAGGTGGATCCAGCCCCAGCCGGTGAGGTTGAGCTCATAGACGTAATTGCGGGTGGCCAGGAACACGTCGTCCTTGGCGATGGCCGAGATGCCCCCGAGCAGCGTCATGATGCCGCTGAAGATCATGATGACGGCGGCGAACACCAGCCAACCACTGCTGTGCGTTTCGTTGCGCCGGCCAGGCGCACTCGCGTGGGTCGTCATGCCAGGCTCCTCCGTGTTGTTCTGCCTCCCCGCCGGGACGTCTCCGTCCGGTAGGTCGGATATCTCCAATCTGGCCCTCGTCGTCCCTGAGTGCATGTCGAAGAGACAGGGCGGCCCGTGTTGCGGCGGCCTCCCGTTCGTGTTCCCGGCCACCTCCGCCCGCCGGTGGCGCGCGGTTGACGCCGCACCACCCCACCAGGCTCGGCGTGGACCGAGGAAACCGTGCCGGGTGGAAAGGTTGCCCGACCCGCGTCCGTACGACGTCGTTCCGACCGGAATGCGCGGTTCGTGGCTGACAAGCATCTGCCATGGCGAGGACTTGCCACCATGAGGCCTTCACGACGGCGGTCACCGGTCGATAGACCCGTGGCATGCACTCCCCCTCCCAAGATTCCGCCTTCCGGCGCAGACGCCGGCAGTTGTTCGCAGCAGCCACCGCGGTGCCGCTGTTGGCCTCGTGTCTCGCAGTCCTGCAGGGACCCGCACAAGCCGCTCCCAGTAAGCCAACCGTCACCGCCAAGCCCTCGGGGACCCACAAGGTCACTCTTGTCACCGGCGACGTCGTCACGGTCACCACGACGGCCGACGGCCGGCAGACGGCCGAGGTCGACCGACCGGACAGCGCCGTCGGCGGCGTGAAATTCCAGGAGATCAAGGGCGACTTGTTCGTCATTCCGGACGAGGCGGTGCCGCTGCTGGGAACGGACAAGCTGGACCGGCGGCTGTTCAACGTCACCGACCTGATCGAGATGGGGTACGACGACGCGAAGTCGGCCGCCGTACCGCTGATCGCGACGTACAGCCGGCCGAAGTCCCGCGCGGCCGTCGAGCCGACGGCTCCCCGGGGCAGCAAGCTGACGCGCAAGCTCAACAGCATCCACGGTGCCGCGCTCACCACGGACAAGCGGCAGGCCCGCACCTTCTGGACCTCCGTAGCGCCGCGGGGCAGCGCCACACTGGGCGAGGGTGTCGACAAGCTGTGGCTCGACGGCCGCGTGAAGGCCGGCCTGAAGGAGAGCGTGCCGCTGATCGGCGCGTCCGAGGCCTGGGCCGCCGGCTACACCGGCAAGGGCGTCAAGGTCGCCGTGCTCGACACCGGCATCGACGCCGACCACCCCGACTTCGCCGGCCTCATCGACGGCACGGCGAGCTTCGTGCCGGGTGAGGCCGTCACCGACGTCAACGGGCACGGCACGCATGTGGCCGGCACCATCGTCGGTTCGGGCGCCGCCTCGGGTGGCGAGAACAAGGGTGTCGCCCCCGACGCCGACCTGTACGTCGGCAAGGTGCTCGGCGGCGCGGAGGGCTACGGCCAGGACTCCTGGGTCATGGCCGGCATGCAGTGGGCCGCCGAGTCCGGTGCGGACGTCGTCAACATGAGCCTCGGTGACTCCTACCCCACGGACGGCAGCGACCCGATGTCGCAGACGGTCGACGCGCTCTCCGCGCGGTACGGCACGCTGTTCGTCATAGCCGCCGGCAACTCGGGCCCGGAGAGCATCTCCGCCCCCGGTGCGGCCGCCGCGGCGCTGACCGTCGCGGCCACGGACAAGCAGGACCGGCTCGCGTCCTTCTCCAGCACCGGCCCCCTCGCCCACTCCGGCGGCATGAAGCCGGACATCGCGGCGCCGGGCGTGGACATCACCGCGGCCCGCTCGCAGGCGATGACCGACGGTGGCGAGGGGATGTACCGCACGATCAGCGGTACCTCGATGGCCACCCCGCACGTGGCCGGCGCGGCGGCGATCCTGGCCCAGCAGCACCCGGACTGGACCGGCGCCCAGCTCAAGGAACACCTGACGAGCACCGCGAAGGGCCTGGACGCCGGGTACTCGCCGTACGAGGTCGGCACCGGCCGTCTCGACGTGGCCTCCGCCGTGCGCGCCACGGTCCGCAGCTCCGGGTCGCTCTTCTTCGGCAGCTACACCTGGCCGCACCAGCCGAGCGACGTCCCCGTGACCGCAGACATGACCTTCACCAACACCGGTTCCGCCGACGTCACGCTGAATCTGGCACTGACGAACACCGACGGCCCGTTCAGGCTGGGCGCGGCCACGGTGACCGTCCCCGCGGGCGGCACCGCCGCCGTCCCGGTGACCGGCGATCCGCGGACCGCCTCGGCCGGCCGGCACGGCGGCTACGTGATCGGCACCGACGCGGTCACGGGTGAGACGGTGACCCGCACCTCGGTGGCGCTGCTGAAGGAGGAGGAGCGCTACGACCTGAACATCAAGCTGGTCGGCAAGGACGGCAGGCCCGCCGCCGGCTGGGTCGGCATCAATCTGGCCGGCGACTCCTGGCCGTGGAGTGTCTACGTCGACGGCTCGACCACCATGCGCATGGCACCCGGCCTCTACACCGTCGCGGGGTACCTCGACGTGGCGGGCGAGAAGGCGGACCGCTCGGGTCTGGCCGTGCTGGTCGACCCGGAGACGGTGCTCGAGGACGGCTCCGCCGACGTGGTGCTCGACGCGAGCAAGGCACGCCTGCTGCAGACCGAGGCGCCGCAGCGCACCGAGGACCGTCAGCGCAAGGTCGACTTCAACGTCCACTACGAGGGCCTGGACCCGTACATGGACTACCGCAGCGCGTACGTGCTGCCGCCGATGTACGACGACGTCTACGTCGCGCCGACGGAGCCGATGAAGCAGGGCGAGTTCACGCTGATCACCCGCTGGCGCAAGGGCGAGCCGCAGCTCGGCCTGAGCACGCCGGACGGTCGGCTCCGGTTCGAGACGCTGGTCCAGGCGGGCAGCGCGCTGGGCACCGCCACGGACAGGCTGGAGGCCGTCCACGCGGGCGACGGCGCGGCGGCCGCGTACGAGAAGGTCAAGGCCAAGGGCAAGGTCGTCGTCGTCGGGCGCAGCGACGAGGTCTCCCCGCAGGAGCGCGCCGAGGCCGCGGTCGCGGCCGGCGCGAAGGCGCTGATCGTGGTCAACGACGGTGTCGGTGCCCTGATGGAGTACGTGGGGGAGTCGACCGTCCCGGTCGCCACCGTGCACCGCGACGCGGGTGAGGCCCTCATCTCGATGGCCAAGGCCGGCAACCTCAAGCTGACCGTCAAGCAGACCGAGCACACGCCGTTCGTCTACGACCTGACCCGTGACTACCCGGGCCAGGTGCCGGACCGTGCCCTGGTCTACAGGCCCACCCAGGACGACCTCGCCCGCATCGACGCCCGTTACTACGCGGCCGCCGGCGGCCGGTCGGCGGAGGGCTACCGGTCCGACTTCACCCTCAGCCCGTCGTTCAACTTCCCCGACCGCGAGTGGCACCCGGGCACCCGCACCGAGTGGGTGACCCCGGGTCAGGTCTGGCGGGAGTTCCACGCGCAGGGCATCGACGGAAACCTGCCGTGGGTGATGGTGTCGGGCGACAACACGTACACCAAGGGCAGCACCACCCGGCTGGACTGGTTCGCCCCGGCGACCCGGCCCGCCCAGAGCGAGTCCTTCGGGGTGTACAACTCCCGTTGGCAGAACTTCATGACCTGGAACGTGCAGGCGTGGGCCTCCGCCAGCGACAGCATGCGGCTGGGCGGGTACCTGCCGTGGGGTGAGACACCGTCGCACCTGCGGATCTTCCAGGGCGACACGCTGATCCACGACAACCCGGTCAGCGGTGACATGCAGTGGGTGGAGGTGCCGGCGGGCAAGCTGCCCTACCGCGCCGTCCTCGACGTGGAGCGGCCCGGAGACGTCTTCCGGCTGTCGACGCGTACCCACAGCGAGTGGACCTTCCCGTCCGACACCGTCGACTCGGACTCCTTCGAGCCGTTCTCCGTGCTGAACCTGGACTACAAGCTGGAGACGGACCTGCACGGCGACGTCAGGGCCAACGCGACCCAGAAGATCGCGCTCAAACCGGTGTCCATGGACCTCGGCACCGTGCCGGGCACCGTCACCACGGTGACGCTGGACGTCTCGTACGACGACGGCACCACCTGGCAGAAGGTGACCCTGACCAAGGGCGCCGACGGCTACTGGACGGGTTCGTTCAGGACGGCCAAGAAGCCCGGGGGCTTCCTCTCGGTCCGCGCGAGCGCCGGGACGGACAGCGGATACAGCGTCAAGAACGAGATCATCCGGGCGTACGGCCTGCGATGAGCCGCACTGCCGGGCCCCGGGGAGGCGACTCCCCGGGGCTCCCCTCGCACCCACTCCCAGCAGGGACTGTTCAAGATCCGGTGCCATGGCGGATACTCTCCCCGCTGCGGCAAGTGGAAGAGAGTCGGTCGCCGATGCTGGATGTTCTGGGCCTCGAACCCGGTGACGAGCGCGTCTACCGGACGCTGCTCGGACAGCCGAACTCCACCGCGGTCCACCTCGCGGACGTGGCAGCCGTGTCGCAGGCCCACGTCGACAAGGCACTGTGCCGCCTGGTCGAGTGGGGGCTGGCGACCAGGTCGGCGGACGAGCGGTTCACGGCCGCGCCGCCGGCGATGGCACTCGGCGCTCTCATCAGCCAGCGCCGGGACGGACTGCGCATGGCCGAGCAGGCACTGGTGACCTTCGCCGAGGAACACCGGGCCGCGATGACCGGCAGCAGCATCACCGACCTGATCGAGGTCGTCACGGGCGTCGACGCCATCCGTCATCGATTCCTCCAGGTGCAGCAGGCGGCCAGGACCCAGGTCCGCTCCTTCATCACCGCACCGTTCGTCGCCCTGCCTCCCGACGAGAACACGGCCGAGCCCATGGCCCTCGACCGCGGCGTGCTCTTCCGCGCGGTACTGGACCGCGCCGTGCTGGCGGAGCCGGGCATCGTCCAGGACGCGATCGACTCCCAGCGCAACGGCGTGCAGCTGCGCGTCGCCGACCGCGTCCCCATGAAACTCGTGCTGGCCGACGCCGACCTGGGTCTTGTCCCGCTCGCGGTCACGCCGGCCGGAGAGCCGGGCGCCGTACTGCTGCACCGCAGCGGCCTGCTGGACGCCCTGGACGCACTGTTCGAGACGGTATGGCGCACGGCCCACCCGCTCGAGCTGTCGGGCTGCGCGGGAGAGTCCCCGCTCACCGCCGAGTTCGGTCCACAGGGCCCGACCGAGCTCGACCGCAGGATCCTCGCCCTGCTCCTGGCCGGGCTCACGGACCTGACGGCCGCGACGCAGCTCGGTCTGTCACCGCGCACGCTGCACCGGCGCCTGCGTCATCTCATGGACATGGCCGGGGTCCGGACCCGGATCCAGCTCGGCGCCCACGCCGTGCGGAACGGCTGGACGGAGCCCCTGTAACGAGGTCGGTCACCTGTCCCGGTGGGGTCCGCCGTGATGCAGGCGGGCGGGCGCCGGTGTACAGGACGACGCTCCTCCCCGCCCGGTCACGCCCTCGCACTGCCGCCGCCCGCAGCCTTCTGGCGCGGGGGCGGCGGCGTGACCGGTGGGCCCTGCGGAAGCAGTTCCGAGGTGACGAAGGCCGTCACGGCCGCCAGGATCACCACCGGGATCGTCTCCGAGCTACCGAGTACGAGGACGACCAGGGCCACGCTGCTGACCGGAAGCCGCAGCGCGGCCGCCGATGCCGCTGCCATCCCGGCGGCGACACCGGGGATCACCCCGAGTCCAGGGAGCGGAGCGAGCAGCACACCTGCCGCCGCGCCCACGAAGAGGACCGGGAACACCAGGCCACCGCGCAGGCTGCCGAGGCAAAGGGCGTACGCGGCGGATTTGAACACCAGGACGGCCAGCAGCGCGCCGACACTCCAGGAATGCGGATCGGCAGCCAACGCGGCCAGTGTGGCCTGGCCGGACGAGGCGACCTCCACCGGGCTGCGGCCCGTGGCGACCGCGTAAAGGGCCGCGCAGCCGCCGGCGGCGACGGCGCAGACCACCGTCCGGACGAAGGGTGCCCCCGCCACGAAGCCGGCTGTCAGGCGCCCCCCGGCGATCACCAGATGGACCAGCACACCGACGCCTGCCGCCAGCACCATCGACCACACCACGTCGCCGGTGTCGAGACGCGGGGGCGATGTCGGGAAGTGGACGGTGAGACTGGCGGTGTCGAGCCCCGTCCAGCGTCCGAAGCCCGTGAACACGATCCCTCCGACGCCACTCGAGAGCAACGCGGGCAGGAGGACGATGAACAGTTGGGGTCCGCCCACGCCCGCCACTTCGATCAACAGGACCGCGGCGATGAGCGGATTGCCGAAGATCGCGGCGATGGCCGCCGCAGCGCCGGCCGCACCCAGCAGTGCGGTGCTCTCCGGGGTGGCGGGGGCACGGACGAGATGCCGGAAGAGCAGGGCCAGCCCACCGCCGACCGCGATCAGTGGCGCCTCCGGGCCGAGGGCCGCACCGAGCGGCAGGCTCGCGGTCGCGGCGACGACCACCCCGGGAAGAGCGGCCGCAGAGGCCCCTCCCGCGTGCAGGCCGGATGCGGGAACGTGCCCCCCGGCGCCGGGCAGACGGGTCACCACCAGCCCCACGACGACTCCGGCGACGGCGAGCAGGGGCAGCGGCCACCAGGCCGGGGGGACGTCCCACCCCCATGCCTTCGGCAGGTCCGCCCACATCACGTGCTCCAGCTCGTGCAGGGCGACAAGGAAGAAGAACGCCGCCAGTGAGATCGGGATGCCGATCAGCGCGCTGAAGACCAGGACCTTGCGGTACGCGGGCGTACGCAGGAGATCCCGCAGCCGGTCGGCCTCGTCGGACTCCGCGGGCTGTGGGGAGGGGGCCTTCGGCGCCGTCATGGATCAGTCCCTCCGAACGAGTGACGAGCGGGTCATGGTTCACGCTGCTCCGGCGCGGCAGAGGACCGGCGCCGCTCGAGCCCGAGCCGTACCGCACCGACCATGACCTTCGCGATCACGCCCACCAGGATGAGGTCGGCGACCATCTGAAGTGTCGTCAGCACCCGCGCGGTCTCCGAGACGGGCACGATGTCACCGAAGCCGACGGTGGCGAAGACGGTCACCGTGAAGTACAAGGCGTCGGTCTTGTCGAGCGGTTCGGAGAAGGAGTGCGCTCCCTGCTCCTGTGCGTACAGGAGATAAGTGGCCGAGAACAGCAGCAGGAAGAGGGGCACGGCTGTGGTCAGCGCCTCGACGGCACGCAAACGGGGGTACGGCGAGACGGCGATGCCGACAGCTTGCAGGGCGAGCAGTGCGCCGATTCCCAGCAGACCCAGGACGAGAACCACGGTGGTGTTCCGGTCGAGATCACGGTCGAGGGGGAGCAGGTAGTACGCCGTGGTGGTCACGGCCACCACGACCACGGAACGCAGGAGTGACAGCAGCAGACGGCGACGGTCCGGGCGCAGCCACCGGACCCGGTCACGCTCCTGCCGCGTGCTCATGAGGGGCGTGTCTCTCTCTCGCCGTACCACCGGCCGAACCCGCCCTCCGCGCCGGGATCGTCGAGGACTCGCGCACGGCGAAGGCCGTCGGTGCCCTCCACCACGCTGTCGGCCCACACCGCGACGGCCGACAGAACGGACGGCAACGCGGCGAGGAAGAGCGTCACGGCCGACAGGACCGAGCGACACCGGTGACGGCGCGGCCTCCCACCGCTCTCCGACTCCGCGATACCGCGCTCGAGGTCCGCCACCCCCGTCCGTTCCCCCTCCGGAGAGGGGATGCCGTGGGATCGATCCGGCCGGCTCGGCTGGGGTTCCATACGGATCTCCTGAGAGAGCACTCCGCGGGTGGTTCGCGAGCAGCGGAGACCCGCCGCCAGTCCAGCAAAAGCGCTCCTTCCGGGTCCCGCTACCGGAGCGGCCGGCAGCGTTCGGCCGGCCGGATGAACCCGCCCGCTGATCCAGTCGGCCTCCGCCGGTCCTGCTGCCCGTTACCCGTGGCGGCGGTGCGGGCGGCCGCACCGGCCTCCCGGAGCTCGCGCTTGAGGATCTTGCCGGTGGCGTTGGTGGGCAGGACATCGAAGAATTCCGCCAGGCGGGGGGTACTTGTAGCCCGCCATCTCCTCCTTGCACCGGGCGATCAGCTCCGCCTCGGACAGCGCCGCTCCAGGGGCCAGGACCACGCAGGCCCTGACCTCCTCACCGTGTCGCTCGTCCGGCAGGCCGATGCGCATCCCGCCGTGCTCACGGCGGGATGCGTGAGGAGGACCTCCTCGACCTCCCGCGGATACACGTTGAAGCCGCCTGCGACCGGTGCGCGGGTGGCGGACGACCACGGGGTGCTCGACGGCCGGCAGGTTCTCGCGATGGGCGGTGACCTGGGCCTCCGCCCTCATAGCGTGTCGTCCGGCTCCGCGTCAGCGGCCTCGGCCGGTATGCCGTCGCACTGCGGTCGCGGGATCCAGAGGCGCCTCGGCGCGATGACGGTCGCGACCGCCACGCCTCAGTGCAGGATCTTCTCCTTGGCCTTCTGGAACTCCGCTTCGGTGATGTCTCCCTTGGCCTTCAGCTCGGACAGCCTGGCCAGCTCGTCCGTGCTGCTGCCGGCCCCGACGGCGTCCCGGATGTAGGCGTCGACGGCGGCCTTCTGCTCCCGGGTGTGCCGCAGCTCCCGCTCGCCCATGCCCCTGCCTCGCACGATCACATAGGTCAGCGCGCCGAGGAACGGAACGACCAGCACGAAGATCAACCATGCCGCCTTGAGCCACCCGTTCATCCTGTCGTCGCGGAAGACATCGACGATGATGCGGAACAGCAGCAGTAGCCACATCACCCACAGAAAGATCCACATCACGGTCCAGAACGCGCCGAGCACCGGGTAGTCGTACGCCAGGAACAGATGGCTGTCCATCGTCACTCCTCGTGGCCTTCCACGGTGCCTGCCGGAGTGCGGCACCGTTACTGGCCCCCAGCTTCGGCACGCGCACGGACGACGCCATCACCCGCGAAGGGTGATTCACTGCCTGCCGCTGCCCGGCCGACCGTCAGGGAGGCTGCCGCAGCCTGCGCCAGTTCATCGGCGGTGCGGCGCGCACGACGCCGGGACGGCGGAGAGGTACGCGCACTCTGAGGGGTCCGCGCCGGATGCGGCAGCGGACGGGGAGCGTAAAGGTGACCGCCTCGCCATCGGCGCCCACGCGCGTTCGACAGTGATGCGGTCATGGCGTGCGGTTCCATCGCTCACCCCTTGCGGGTGAAGTGCCTCCGCGCATCGCGAAGCAGGATGACTGGACGTGAGCCGGCATCGGCTCGCGCGGTGGATCCCGGACGGGTCCACGTCAGGAAGGCGATCCGGCGCTGACTCCCGGTCGCCGTCACGCCGGGCGTGTGCTCAGCACAGATGCCCGCGAGAACCCGAATCGAGGCACCATGAGCACCACTCTTCAGCGGGACACCCACAGGTCGGCAGCGGTGGCGAGCGGGGTGATGGTGTTCGCCGCCGTCCTGCTGCTCGTCGCCGGAATCCTCGATGTCCTGCGCGGCATCATGGCCGTCGCCGAGGACGAGGTCTTCGTCAACACCCCGAACTACGTCTTCGAATTCGACCTCACCACGTGGGGCTGGCTGCACCTGATCATCGGTGCACTGGCGATCATCGTCAGTATCGGCCTGTTCAAGGCCGCCGTCTGGGCGCGTGTCCTCGGCGTGGCGCTGGCAGGGCTGCTCATCATCGCCAACTTCCTGTCGCTGCCGTACTACCCGGTCTGGTCGATCGTGGCCATCGCCCTGTACGCCTTGGTCATCTGGGGCCTGTGCACGGTCCGCAAGGACGACTTCGCCCCGACAGAGGGCACCGGCGGACGCAGCGTCCATCACATGTGAGTCCGGCCCGGGCTGATCAGCCGCCGAGGAGCCCGTTCTCGATCTGCGAGTGCGCGGCTACCCGGCGTCGGAATCACCCTGCGCGGGTGAGGCCGGCAACGTTCTACGGGGGGAACCTGTGAGGGTGCGGGGGAGCGCGTTGCCCGATGTGCCGTGGCACGCGTCGCGCCCTCCCGTCCGGCGCGCAACGTGCCGGATGGGGACGTCGGCGCAGGAGCCACCTGAGGGAGAGGCATCTCATGGCTCGGAGCAGCAGAACAGACCACCAGCAGCCGCATACACCGTTCCTGTCCCGCCCCGGTGTCCGTCGCCTCGCGCCATTCGTTCTGGTCACCGCGGTCGCGATGGTCTTCATCTTCGAGAACCGCGAGGACGTGAAGATCCGCCTGCTCGTCCCGGAGGTGACCATGCCGCTGTGGGGTGCCCTGTTGATCGCCTGGGGCCTCGGGGTGCTGGCCTCCGTGATCATGCTGCGCCGACACAGGGACCGGCACCCGCCACGGCAGAAGTAGCGGCGCGGACGTGCCACGGCCCGGCATGGCGCGAAGCCGGCGGGGCGGTCGCCGCCCCGCCGGCTTCGCCGTGAGCGGTCGTCGCCCCCACCGCTTCGCCGTGAGCGGGTCAGTCGCGGTAGGACCGCAGCTGCCAGACCTTGATCTTGTCCACGCCGACGGAGCCGCCTTCCGCGAAGACCTGGATGCCGTCGCTGTCCGGGTCGGGGAAGATCTGGTCGGTGATCACGGCCTGACCGTCGCCGCCGAACACCTCCACCGACGACCAGTCCACCAGGATCCGCAGCCTGACCTTGCCGTCCTCGGCCGCCAGCGGTGCGCGCTGCACACCGGGGAAGTCATGGTGGAAGTCCACCGCGCCCGACTTCGTGCGGTCGACGTACAGCTCCTGGGTCTTCGCGTCGTACCCGATGACGGTCTCCTGCCCTTCGCCGGTACGGACCTTGAGCCCGAACCGCTCGGCGTCGCCGAGGGAGAAGGTGGCCTCGAGATCGAGCGCCTTTCCGTCGGCACGTCCCCCGGCCAGCGGTGTGGAGCCGTCGGTGACCGTGAGGTCGCGGACACCGACCGCCTGCCCGGTTCGGAGCGACCGCACGGACGTCACCGGCTGCTGCGTCAGGCGGATCCGGCCGTCCACGGTGCGCAGCGCCATCTCTCGCGGGATGCTCTGCGCGCTGCGCCAGGGGGAGGTGGGGATGCTGTTGCCGTACTGCCAGTTGTTCATCCAGCCGATCATGCGGCGCTTGCCGTCCGGCGCGTCCTCCCAGGAGACGGCGGCGTAGTAGTCCTTGCCGTGGTCGACCCAGTGGGCCCGCTGGACGCTGGAGGTCGCGGGTTCGTCGGCGGCGACGAAGTGGTCGGCCATGATGTGGCCCCAGCCGCCCTTGTTCATGTCGACGAGCCGGACGGCGGCCTGCTTGCCCTGGTGGGCGCGGAGGTCGAAGGACGCCCAGTCCAGGCTTCCGCTGTCCGCACCGGACACGCTCTGGACGACCTTGCCGTCGATGAGGAGATTGACCGCCGTCTCGGTCGAACGCGGCCGTGCCGGGGTGTCGGAGAGCATGACCTGGTCGAGCAGGATGTGACCCCAGCCGCCGGTGTTCTCGTCGACGACCTCGATGTGCGCCTTGCGTCCGGCGAGGTCGCCGACGTCCCACGAGGCCCAGTTGAGGGCCTCCGAGTCGGCCCCGGTCGCGCTGCGTACGGTCCGGCCGTCGACGACGAGGCGTACGGCGGTGGGCGCTTCGGCTCCGGAGGGATGCCGGCCGCCGCCGACGAGGAAGTTGATGTGCTTCGCCGTGAGGGTGAACTCGGGCGAGGTGAGGGTGCCCGTGGTCGAGTCGCCGCTGCGGAAGCTGTTCACCAGCCGGTCGCCGGTGTACCCGGAAACCTGCTGCTGGCCGGGGAGTGTTCCCGCGGCCGGGCCGTCGCCGAAGGCGGTGCCGGTGGCGGTCCAGGATCCGTAGCCGTCCTGCTCGAAGTCGGCGAGGACCGTGCCCTCCGGCGCCGGCGCCTCACCCAGGACCGAGCCGGGGACATGCGGGTGACGGCCGCCGGCCACCTTGAAGTTGAGGTACGCGCTGTCCACGGTGAACGGCTGGGACGTGAGCGTGCCGGTCTCGGCGTCGTCGCCGTGGAAGCTGTCGACGAACCCCCGGCCCTCGACGCCGCTCGTGCCCGACGAGCCGGGCGCCGGCGCGGGCACCGGTCCGCCGCCGAAGGCCGTGCCGGTCGTGGTCCAGCTTCCGTAGTCGCTCGCCTCGAAGTCCTGGACGACCAGGCCGGGCGGAGGTGTGTACGAGCCGTCGTCGTCCGGGGTGAAGCGGGTGCCGTCGAAGTCGCCGACGAAGTACTGGGCGGCCGAACCGCCGGCGATGCCACCGGGGTTGATGTTCACGACCAGGACCCACTTGGTGCGCCCGCTGTCGCCGTCGACGGGCAGCGGGAACAGGTCGGGGCACTCCCATACGCCCCCGACGGCGCCGGCCGGGCCGAAGTCGCTCAGGTGTGTCCAGCTCTTGAGGTCCTTCGAGGAGTAGAAGCGGACCTTGTGCTCGGTGGACAGGGACACCGTCATCAGCCAGCTCTTCGTCGGCGCGTACCACTGCACCTTCGGGTCGCGGAACTCCTTCGAGCCGATGTCGAGGACCGGGTTGCCCGCGTACTTGGTCCAGGTGCGGCCGCGGTCCGTGCTGTACGCCAGCGACTGGGCCTGCCTGCCGTCCTTCTTGTAGGCGCTGGTGTAGACGGCCACCATCGCGGGGTCGTCCTCGGTCCCGAAGCCGCTGGTGTTCTCGTGGTCGACGACCGCGCTGCCGGAGAAGACCATCTCCTCGTCGTCGTGCGGGATGGCGAGCGGCAGCTCCTCCCAGTGCACGAGGTCCTTGCTGACCGCATGGCCCCAGGACATGTTTCCCCAGGTGTTGCCGCTCGGGTTGTACTGGTAGAAGAGGTGGTACTCGCCCTTGAAGTACACCAGCCCGTTGGGGTCGTTCATCCAGTTCTTCTCCGGTGAGAAGTGGAACTGGGGCCGATAGGTCTCGGTGTGGGGCGCTGTGCCGGTCGCCGCCGCCTGGGGGACTACGGCGGTGACGGCGAGGGCGCATGTCGCGGCTGCCGCGGCGACAAGGCGCAGCCGGGCACGTCGGTACACGGGGCCTGGGCTCATGGTTCTCCTGCACTGTGGGCGGCGGCGTCCTGCCCGCGTCCGCTGCGGTGGCACGCCGGGGGAATCGCGGTGCCGGGCGGTGGGGACGGCCCGGAAACAGCGGTGTCAATCGATGAAACAGCGATGTCATCGATGACACATGTCAGCGATGACATCCGCTGGGCAGTGATGATGAGCGCGCCGGAGGCGGTTCGTCAATGGTTCCGGCAGAGCCGCCGGGACGGGCGGGATCGACGCGCTACGTCCCGACCGAGGTCGCCGGCTGCCGCACCTCGCGCTCCCACGGCGGGTTCGGCCCGCTGACCGAGCAGGTCAGAGCCGCCACCCTGACCGCGAACGCACACGCCTCCATGACGTCGTCGACCCGCAGATCCGTCAGCCGGCCGCCGAGCAGCCCCTTGGCCCCGAGGTGGTGGAGAAGTCCCGCGGTGAAGGAGTCGCCGGCTCCGACGGTGTCGACGACGGCGGTGGGCGGCGCCGGGACCGTGACCCGTTCCCCGTCCAGCGAGGCGACGGCGCCGCGTGCCCCGAGGGTGACGACGACGAGCCGGGCGCCCGCGGAGTGCCAGACGTCGCATGCCCGGTCGATCGGGTGACCGGGCAGCAGCAGCTCCAGGTCGTCCTCGCTCACGCGCAGGACGTCGGCGAGCGCGCACCAGCGCGGCAGGCGTTCCCGGTAGACCTCGGGCGCCACGAGCAGCGGCCGGACGTTGGGGTCGAGGGAGATCGTGGCGGTGGCCGAGGCGCGGGCCAGGAACTCCTCCACGGCCCGGCCGCCGGGTTCGCGTACGAGGGCCAGTGAGCCGGAGTGCAGGCAGGTGGTGGACGCAAGGTCTGTCGCGGCCAGTTCGTCCGCCGTCCACTGCCAGTCCGCGGTGCCCTGCGCGTGGAAGGAGTACGCCGCCTGTCCCGCCGCGTCCAGCTCGGCGACGGCCAAGGTGCTCGGCTCCCCGGCGCGTACGGTCTGCGACAGATCGACGCCCGAGGACTCCAGCCGGGCACGGAAGAGCCGGCCGAACACGTCGTCGGACAGCCGGGCCAGCAAGCGGGCGGGCGTGCCCAGCCGGGCGAGTGCCACGGCCGTGTTCGCGGGACCGCCGCCCGGCATGACCCGCAGGGCGAGCTCGTCCGGTGCCGGCGCGGGGACGGTGAAGGCGTCGGCGACGCACTCACCGAGGACGGTGATCTGGGGCAGGCGCATGACTGTTTCTCTCCGGGTAGGGCGGCGCGGTGGCGGCGCGCCGCTGAGGGGGAGCCAGAGGGCCGGCGCCGCCGAAGTGCGGCGGCTGTCGCGGCGTTGCGGATTTGTGACGGCGTCAAGGCATTGACGTTGCCGGGAGCCGGAGTCCATCATCCTCCGCAAGCGGTGTCAACGATGACATAGGTCAACGATGACACCGCTCGAGCAGCAATCTCCTGGCGCCGCAGAGCCGTTGGACAACGCGGCCGCCCCGCCCGAAACCAGCAGGAGTCAGTCATGCCCAGAAACAACCGTGCCGTCACCACCCTGGCCAGGGTCGCGGCCGCCACCGCCGCCGCGACCCTCGCACTGACGGCCTGCGGCTCCGGCGCGCAGGGCGGCTCCGACGGTGGCCCGGTGAAGGTCGGCCTGATCACCAAGACGGACACCAACCCGTTCTTCGTGAAGATGAAGGAGGGCGCGGAGCAGGCCGCGAAGGAGAGCGGAGTGGAACTGGTCAGCGCGGCCGGCAAGTTCGACGGGGACAACGCCGGCCAGGTCACCGCGATCGAGAACATGGTCAACTCCGGCGTGAAGGGCATCCTCATCACGCCCAACGACTCGAAGGCGATCGTGCCGGCGCTCGAGAAGGCCCGTGCCAAGGGCGTACTGGTCATCGCCCTGGACAGCCCGACCGAGCCCCAGGACGCCACCGACGCCCTGTTCGCCACCGACAACGTCAAGGCCGGCGAACTCATCGGCCGGTACGCGAAGGCGGCCATGGCGGGCAAGGAGGCGAAGATCGCCACTCTCGACCTGGCCCCCGGAGTGGCAGTCGGCATGCAGCGGCACGAGGGCTTCCTCAAGGGCTTCGGCGTCCCCGAGGGAGACCCGTCCATCGTGTGCAGCCAGGACACCGGTGGCGACCAGGCCAAGGGCCAGACCGCCATGGAGAACTGCCTCCAGAAGGCCCCCGGCATCAACGTCGTCTACACGATCAACGAACCGGCCGCGCTCGGCGCCTACACCGCGCTGAAGGCCAAGGGCCTGGAGAAGAAGGTGCTCGTCGTCTCCGTCGACGGCGGCTGCACCGGCACGAAGGCCGTCAAGGACGGCAAGATCGCCGCCACTTCGCAGCAGTACCCGCTCAAGATGGCGTCCCTCGGCGTCAAGGCCGTCGCGGACTTCGCCGAGACCGGCCAGAAGACCTCCGGATACACCGACACCGGCGTCACCCTGATCACCGACCGGGAGCACACGGGCGCCGACGCCAAGGACACCGCGTACGGCCTGGAGAACTGCTGGGGCTGAGCCCCGCAGTGGGGCCACGACGCACCGGCGACGACCGCCGGCACCAGCCCCGCGTATCCGCTTCCGGCACGCACCTCCGGCATCCATCACCGGCAAGGACCACCATGACTGCCACGACCACGCCCACGACCACGCCCACGACCACGCCCTACGACCAGCTGAAAGGACCGACCGCGGTCCGCCGGCTGATCGCCACACCCACCGCGGGCCCACTGGCCGCGCTCCTGCTCGCCTGTGTCTTCTTCTCGCTGACGACCGAGCAGTTCCTGTCCGGCGGCAACTTCTCCCTGATCGTCCAGCAGGTCATGGTCGTGGGCACCCTCGCCATCGGCCAGACCCTCATCATCCTGACCGCCGGCATCGACCTCTCCTGCGGTGCCGTCATGGCGTTCGGCAGCATCGTCATCGCCAAGATGGCAGCTCAGGGAACGCTTCCCCCGCTCGCCGCGATCGCCCTCGGACTGGTGGTCTGCGGCGGCTTCGGGCTCCTCAACGGCCTGCTCGTGCAGATGATCCCGCTGCCGCCCTTCATCGTGACGCTGGGCATGCTCAACGTGGCGTTCGCACTGACGCACATCTACTCCGCCGAGCAGACGGTCACCGATCTGCCGGCACCGCTCACCGCCCTCGGCGAGACCTTCCCGCTGGGCCGGACCGACATCACCTACGGCTCCCTCGTCACCATCGCCCTGTTCCTGGCCTTCGCCTACGCACTCAGCAGCACCTCATGGGGCCGCCACGTCTACGCCCTGGGCAACAGCCCGGAAAGCGCGCGGCTCAACGGCATCCGCACCTCCCGGCTGACCATCGGCGTCTACACGCTCGCCGGGCTCGTGTACGGCGTCGCGGCCCTGCTGCTCGTCTCCCGTACCGGCGTGGGCGATCCGCAGGCCGGACAGACCGACAACCTCGACAGCATCACCGCCGTCGTCCTCGGCGGGACCAGCCTGTTCGGCGGCCGGGGCGCCGTCCTCGGCACCTTCATCGGCGTTCTGATCGTCGGTGTCTTCCGCAACGGGCTCCAGCTGATGGGCGTCGCGTCGATCTACCAGACGCTGATCACCGGCATCCTCGTCATCCTCGCCGTGACCGTCGACCAGATCTCCCGGAAGAAGGCGCGATGAGCACCGACACGTCCGCGACCCCCGTCCTCCAGGCCCGCGGCCTGGTCAAGAAGTACGGCCATGTGACCGCCATCGACGGTGCCGACTTCGACCTGATGCCCGGCGAGGTCCTCGCTGTCATCGGCGACAACGGAGCCGGCAAGACCAGCCTGATCAAGGCGCTGACCGGCGCGATCGTCCCCGACGAGGGCGAGATCAGACTGGGCGGGAAGCCCATCCGGTTCAGCGGCCCGCAGAGCGCGCGCGAGCACGGCATCGAGACCGTGTACCAGGACCTCGCCGTCGCGGCCTCCATGGACATCGCCTCCAACATGTTCCTCGGGCGGGAACTGCGCCGCCCCAGCGTCCTCGGCAGCGCGTTCCGCCTGCTCGACAAGAAGCGGATGCGGGAGGAGGCCGCCGCCCACATGGCCGATCTGAAGATCGGGCTGCGGTCGCTCACCCAGGCGGTGGAGACCCTCTCCGGCGGCCAGCGCCAGGCCGTGGCCGTCGCCCGCGCCGTGGCCTGGGCCAGGAGCGTCGTCGTGATGGACGAGCCCACGGCGGCGCTGGGCGTCAGGGAGTCGGGACAGGTGCTCGACCTCATCCGCCGGGTCCGCGACAAGGGCATGCCCGTCGTCCTGATCAGTCACAACATGCCCCACGTGTTCGAGATCGCCGACCGGATCCATGTCCACCGGCTCGGGCGGCGCGAGGCACTGATCAAGCCCTCCGACCACTCCATGGCCGAGGTGGTCGCCATCATGACCGGGGCGCTCACGGTGAAGAGCGACGGAGGTACCGTCGTCACCGACGCCGACGCCGCCAGGGCGGCAGGCGTGTCAGCCCACTGAGTCAGCACTCAGAGAAGACAGCGGGCCCGGCCGGGACGGGCCGGGCCCGGCGAACGCACAGGAACGGTGGTACATGGCCGCGACCCGCCGCCCCACACTGGCCGACGTCGCCCGCGAAGTGGGTGTCAGCGCCAAGACGGTCTCCCGGGTGCTCAACGAGGACGGTCCGAGTTCCCCGCAGACCCGGGAGCGCGTCCACGCGGCGGTGGCGAAACTCGGCTTCCAGCCCAACCTGATGGCCCGGAACATCCGCGTAGGAGGCCCCGACACCACCGTGGGCCTGGTCGTGCCGGACCTGGGCAACCCGTTCTTCGGAACGGTCGCCGGCGGGATGGAGGACGCGGTCCGCAGCCGCGGGCTGACGCTGCTCATGGGCTCGTCCGCCGAGGATCCCGAACGGGAACGGGTGCTGACCGAGACCTTCCTGGCCCGCCGTGTCAGCATCCTGATGGTGGTCCCGGCGTTCGGCGCCGACCACCGCCACCTCAAGGTGCCACGCGCGGCCGGCCTTCCGATCGTGTTCCTCGACCGCCCCGGGGTCGGCCTGTCCACCGACTGTGTCGTCAGCTCCAACCGGACCGGCGTCCACGAGGGCGTCTCCCATCTCGTCGCGCAAGGCCACCGGCGCATCGGCTTCATCGGTGACCTGCCCGCGAAGCTCTACACCCGGCGTGAGCGGCTCGCCGGTTACACCTCGGCGCTGGAGGAAGCGGGACTGCCCTACGACCGCACTCTGGTGACCGGCGCCCACGGCCAGGAGACCGCGGCTGCAGCGACCACCCAACTGCTGGGCCTCGCCGATCCGCCGACCGCCCTGTTCGCGGGCAACAACATCGTGGCCATGGGTGTGGTCGCCCAACTGACCCGCGCCGGCCGGAAGGACGTCGCCCTGGTCGCCTTCGACGACCTTCCGCTGGCCGAGGTGCTGGAACCGGCGTTGACGGTCGTGGCGCAGGATCCGGCCGCCATCGGTGAAGCGGCGGCCCGGACCGCCCTCGCCCGCCTGGACGGCGACCGCTCCCGGGCCCGTACCGTCACCGTCCCCACGCGCCTGGTCGTCCGCGGTTCCAGCCGGCCGCCACGGCGTGCCCGCGCATCGGCGGAAGCGGGCGGCTGAACAAGGCCGCAGCGGCGACGGGGGGCCCCACGGTGGGCGCGCCCGGGCCCGTCCAGACGCGCCGACTACGCCGGAGGCGCCGGGGTGAAGCGGTCGAAGCCCGCGAGGCGGGGAGAGAACCTGAGCTCGCCGTGCTCGCCGAGCGCCGAGCGCAGTCCGGCCGCCACGTCGGCGTCCGGCTCACCGAACACCTCGAAGTGCTCCACCCGGCAGTGCTCCATGACCTCCTGGATGTACGGGTCCGCGAGCTTCCAGTGCAGGCGGACCGCGTCGGAGTCCCGGTAGAGCTGGAAGCTGTGCGCGAGCATTTGTTCCTCGTCCACGAACGTCTGCACCATCAGCTGCGGCCCGTGCCGCTGTGCGAAGTCCACGGCTCTGGTGACGGCGCTGCGGAAGCTCTCCAGGTGGCCGTCGGTGATGCGCATCGTGTTGCGGAAGAGAAGGATGTCGTCGTCGTGTCCTGTCATGACTCGATCCTGAAACCTCAGCCACGCTTGAGGTCAAGTGGCCGACCCGGCTCCGCCCGCCGGCCCGCTGCCGCACGTCGAGCGGGCTGGGCGTACCCGCGTCGCGCAACGGGCGGATCCGACCGCTTCGCGCGTGCGCGACGAGACTCGTCCGCCCGGTTCACGTACCCCCGATGAAGTGCGCCATGAGACGGGCGGCCGTGACCGTGCCCAGCAGGCGCACGCCGTCGGCGTCGCGCTCGATCACCGCGACCAGCGGACTTCGCGTGCGGGCCATCAGCGCGGCGACCTCCATCGGACGGGCGTCAGGTCCTACGACCGGCGGCGGGAAAGCACTCCGGGGCGCCCATTCCGCGGCGGTGAGCCCTGCCAGCCGCTCGGTCACATCGGTGTCGGGCCGCTCGTCGACGACAGCCGCGAGCCGCGGATCATCGAGGACGTAGTGCGGCACGAGCTGCCGCACGAGCTGGGAACCCGGAACGATGGCGTAGGGATGCCCGTCGGCGTCGAGGACGAGAAGGGCCGGCAGCGACCGCTCGGCCAGCATCCTGGCCGCGTCCATCGCCCCGTCGTCGGTGGTCACGAACGGATACGCCTCCGCAAGATCCCGCGCACGCACAGCCGTCCTCCTTCACCCTTGTCCCTGCGAGTCGGGGCCGTGTCCGAGTCCCTCGGAGCTGTGTTCCGCCTCGCAGTTCCAGGTCAGCGCGGTGTGGGTCAGGCGGCGGTCCACTCGTGGGCCCGGCCGCCGCGCCACTCCACCATGCCCGGGTCGTCGATCACCGTGTCCGGGTCGTCGATCCCTGCGGCCTCGAGGAAGACCACCAGGTCGTGATCGGAATAGGCGGTGCCCAGGATCTCGTCCCTGCCGGACAGGTGCACCGTCACCCGCCGGCCGCCCGACGGTGACGGCCGGTGCACGACGATCGGCGCCCTACCCACACATCAAGACTGCCGTCTCATGGGCACGGCAGCCACTCGCACAGCGGAGCCGCCCGGTCGCCGGGGGCGGAGACCGGGAATCCCGACCGGTCCGGGCCTCTGCCACCTCCCCGGGCGTGCGCGTATGGTCGAGATGGACCGACCCGAAGATCCCTTTCGAAAGGGAGTGGGCGCCATGATCGAGCGTCGGATTCTGGGTCCTGAGGACGGTGAGCTCTATCAGCCCGAGCGGGCGTGCGGGGACCGCTTTCTGATCAACAGCCGCGACTGGGGCGGGCGTTTCGCGCTCGTCGAGCACCGTCTGCCCCCGAAGGTGCTTGCGGCGACCGTGCACAGACACACCAAGGAGGACGAATTCGGTTTCGTCCTCGAGGGATCGGTCGGTGCGAGGTTCGCGGACGAGCAGGTTGTCGCCGGGCCCGGTGACCTCGTCTTCAAGCCGCGTGGCGAGTGCACACGTTCTGGAACGCGGGGGACACCCGCGCCCGGCTGCTGGAAGTCATCTCCCCAGGGGGCCTGGAGGAACTGTTCCGTTGGCTCGACCGACTGGGCGGCGAATCGGGCCCCGAGGACCTGGAACAGAAGGGACACTGACGCTTCGGGTGGACCTGCCGGGCTCGCCGGCTCCGTACACTGAGAAGAGTGGAGGACCACACGGCCGGGATCGGTGCACGTCCGGCGCCCGCCTTGCAGCAGTACGTCGACTCGTATGTCGGTTTCGACCTCCGCGGGCTCCCGACGGGGGTGCACTGCGGGCCGCCGAGCCGCCTGCTCACTGCGGTGATCAGCCTGTCAGACCCCATCGAGATGGCGGCGGGCGTTGACGACGGGTCACCGGTCACCCGATTCAGCAGCGTGGCCGGCGGTCTGATGTGCCGGTCCGTCGCCGTCCACCACGATGGACGCCAGCAAGGTGTGCAGGTATCGCTGACACCGCTCGGGGCTCGGGCCGTCTACGGCATGCCCGCCGCTGTGCTCGCCCACCGACTGGTCCCGCTCGACGAGCTTCTCGGAGCGCTCGGCACCGAGCTGGTCGACCGGCTCCGAACGGCGACGACATGGGCGGCGCGCTTCACCGCGCTGGACGAACTGCTCCTCCGAGCCGTCGGCCGTGCCGCCGGAGACGACCGTATGCGCCGGGTGCGCCCCGAGGTGGCCGAGGCCTGGCGCCGCCTCGTCGCCGCACGGGGCTGCGTCCAGGTCGGAGCGGTCGCCGCGGAACTCGGCTGGAGCCGTCGGCACCTCACCGAGCGGTTCCGCGGTGAACTCGGCCTGTCGCCGAAGACCCTCGCCCGCGTCCTGCGCTTCGAGCACGCCCACGAACTGGCGACGACGCAGCACCCGCCCCCATGGGCCGATGTGGCGACCATCTCCGGCTACGCCGACCAGGCCCATCTCGTTCGGGACTGGCGCGAGTTCACGGGCCGATCGCCAACGGCCTGGCGTCGCGGCGAGGTCCTCCTCGGGACCGGGTAGACGCCGACCCACCGCCCGTCGCGTCGGCTTGTGTTCCCATTCCTTCAAGACCACCCGATCGCTGTCGCGTGACGATCGTCGGCATGAGACTCGTCAACCACGAACCCAACGCAATCGACCTGCGAACCACCCCCGTACACCTCGGGCTGGGATCAACAGCGAGACCCGTCGAGGACTTCGCCTGGGACCCCGAGGTACTCCAGGCCTACAGCGCCGCTGTCGCGGCAGACGGCGCCGAGGGCCGGATGGTGATGATCTTCGACGGCGACGGCCTCGGCGACCATTGGGAGAACCACCCTGCCGGCGACGAACTCGTCGTTTGCCTCAGCGGGTCGGTGACGGTCACCCGCGACGTCGACGGGGTGCCCGACCGCGTTCTGCTCGGGCCGGGCGAAGCCACCATCAACCCCGCCGGAGTATGGCACGCGGTCGACATGGCGGGGCCGACGTCCATCCTGACCATCACCGCCGGCGTCGACACCGAACACCGTCCTCGGACCGACACCCGCCCGACCGAACGCGTCGGCACGCCCGGCCCGCAAGCGCCGTGACGACACGCATCGCCTGCCTCGGCGACAGCCTCACCCGCGCGCAGCTCAGCGTCGACTACCTGGACCTTCTTGTACGACGCCACCCTCCCGGTGACCTGCAGCCCGCCCGCTTCGGCGCCAACGGTGACTTCGCCTACAACCTCCTGCAGCGCCTCGACGCCGTCGTCGCGGACCCGCCCGACGTGATCACCGTGCTGATCGGGAGCAACGACGCCCGAGCGAGCCTTGCCGGCTACCCCGTCGAGCAGGCCATGAAGCGCAAACAGCTCCCCGCGCGCCCGTCAGCCGGCTGGTTCCAACAGTGCCTGGGAGCCGTAGTGGAACGGCTGCGGGCGGAGACCGACGCGACGATCGGTCTGCTCTCGATCCCGGTCCTCGGCCAACAACTCGACGGAGCAGCGGCGCAGGCATCGCAGGCGTACAGCCGGATGATCGCCGAGGTCGCCGCCGGCCACGAGGTGACCTACCTTCCGCTCCACGAACGCCAGCTCGAGGCACTGCGCCAAGCGGACCCGCCGCCGATTCCGTACCGGGAGGTGACGCTGGCAGCGGCCGTCGGCGTCCTCCTCCAGCACGCCCTGCTGCGCCGCAGCCTCGACACGATCTCGCGGCGCCGAGGTCTCGTGCTCACGACCGACCACATCCACCAGAACAGCCGCGGTGCCACCCTTGTCGCTGAGGTCATCGACACCGGTCTGCTGACCGGCAGCGCGTAGCTGGTTCCGGCGCTGCGACCGGTTGGACACCGTCCACCGCGCGCGGAGGTGGCCTGCGAGCCGGACGAGTGGTGCTGGCGGCGAGCACGCCGGCACCGGCGATGACGAGGTGGCCGCCGAGCAGGCCCGGCACCGCGCCGGGCCTGCCACGCCAACGGCGTCAGCCCCTCGGACCATAGACCGACGTCCCCTGCCCGGGTGGCGAGCCGTCAGTCCATCGAACGCAACCGGTTCACGAATGCTTCGACAAAGCCCTGCAAATCCTCAGGGATGGGCAGTGGTGCACGCGAGCGGCTCCGCTGCCTGAGGTCCAGCGTGACCGCGAAGCAGCTGAAGCGGCGCGGCTGACTCGAGTACCACCCACAGCGGCCGTGCCGACACCGCACTCGGCATCATCGACCAGAGAGGGCGCAGGCCATCCGGGCATTGTTTCACCCCCGAGAAGTCGCGGCGGAAGAGCGCTCCCGCCGCCCGGCCGACACCGCCCGCGCTAGGACCTGTCGTCAAAGCGTGATCGTCTTCTCGGTCTTCTTCTAAAGGGGCACGATCATCATGGGCTGATGAGTAGATACACCGAGGTCATTGTCCTGGCGCGAAGGGCTGAAGAGGTCATGGAACCTCTCACCCGCCCCGACGAGGGCCGGGACTGGCACCAATGCTTCACGCGTGTGGATGACGGCATGTTCGAAGGGTCGCGCATGCCGTCCGATGAGTGTTACACGTGGGTTGTCCAGTTCATCCGCCACAACTGGCACGGGCTGCTGAACCACTTGGAATCTGTGGCATGGCCGGACCCGCACTCCGTCCAAGTCCTCGTTCGAGACGAGGACGACGACTGTTTCGGCCTTTGGATGATCTATGACGGCAAACTGGTCGAGGTATCGCTGCCGCGCACCGAACGAGAGCCGTTCTCAGCATCCGTCACCGGAGTCCTTTCTCGAACTGACCGTCACGCTGAGGGAACCCGTTGAGGGTTGGCTCGACTGTCAGGAGTGATGTGCTCCCCGGCGCCGCCGGTATCGAGGATCCGGACACGGTCCTCGATGATCCGGCATTGGTGGAGCGCCGCGCCCTCGCGGCCGCATCGGTGGACCGCCGCCTGACATACGGAGCAGGGGGCGCGGGCCCTGGCCGGCCTCACCCACCCCGGCCAAGGGCCCGGCGTGCCTTGCCGCGGGGACGGATGGTGCACGCGTGCCCAGCACAACGCGCCGGCACGAGCTGCCACCGTGTCGGCGTACGACCTCAGCTCCTCAGCCGCGTACAGGTGAACGCCCCCAGACATTGGTACGGTTCGTGAGCGGGCCTGGTGAGATCCCAAGATCCTCTGCGGTATGAGGCTTTGGCTCAGGAACCCGACTCGTCCCTGCCCAACTCGCCGCGCGGGCCGGAACGTACCGTGCTTCGCACGACAGTCTCCTTGAAGGCCGCCGCGGCGCGTCCCGTCAGGACAAACCTCCTCGGGCGGTCGTCGGCGTGGGTGAACTGGACGACACCGTCACGCCGGCCAAGGCTGATGTTGGTGAAGATGTATCCGATCCGCACGGGCCCTGGATCCCGACCCATCAGCCGAGCCGCGATGACATCGGCCACGCCTCGGCCCATGGGCAGGGCTGTCTGGCAGGACATCCGGCTGGGTGCCCCGCTCACCGACACGCCGGCAGCCGCGTCGCCGACGGCATACACCTCTGGGTGCGAGACCGAGCGCAGAGTGGCGTCGACGAGTATCCGGCCGCTCTCGTCCGTGGCGAATCCCGCCGCGCGGGCCAGCTCCGGTGTACGGAACCCGGTGGTCCACACAACCGCGTCAGCGGCGAACGGCGCGCCATCGCGGATATTCAAGCCGTCCCTCCGCACCGCGGCGACGACGGTCTTCGGATGAACGGAGACGTCCAGCCGGTCCAGAGCGCGCCGCAGGTGGGTCCGGGCTCGGGCCACGAGCCCGGACCCGATGTCATCGGCACCGGTGAGCAGCCGGACTCGCAGCTCGGGATAGCTCTCGGCCAGTTCCGAGGCGGTTTCCAGCCCGGTCAGCCCTCCGCCGACCACCGCAACCGTGCCGCCGGACGCCAACTCGGCAACCCTGTGCCTCAGCCGCGTCGCATGCTCCAGGTCGGCGACGGTGTAGGCATGCTCGACCGCCCCGGGAACATCATCGAGCCGCCCCCGGCTGCCCAACGCGTACACCAGGGTGTCGTAGCCGATCACTCCGGGCGCGACGTCCATACACAGGGTCCGGCCGGCGGTGTCGATCGCGGTCACGCGTGCGACGACCAGCTCGACGGATGTACCGCGGAGCTGTTGCCGCAACGACAGCCCCGCCAATCGTTGCCCGGCCGCGAGCTGATGGAGGCGGACCCGTTCCACGAACCGATCTGAGGCATTGACCAACGTGACGGTGGCATCGCTGCGCCGCAGCTTGTGGGCGAGGCGCTTTGCCGCCAGCAGACCGGCGTAACCGGCACCTACGACAACGACGCGATGACTCATGGCATGACTTCCTCTGGGACTACGGGTGGCTTCGGCACCACCTCTGACGATCGGTCGCCACCATGGGCGTCAGGCCGCTGATCGGGCCACGGCGACTGCCCAGGCGATGTACAGCACGTTCACCACCAACCGGGCCACCCCACCGGCCGGCCGCTCCAGCAGCCGGGGCCGGTCCGGCCGCGCGCGGCACAGCGCGTCCACGTGGGACACCAGGTAACAGGTGATCAGGACAGCGGCAGCCCCACCCCCGACCCGTCTGCTGCACGGAACCAGCACCAGGGCACCCACCACGACCTCCGCCACCCCACTGACGGCCACGAGAAGCCGCTCCCGGCGGAGCCATGCGGGTATCAGCATGGGGAAGTAGCCGGGCGCCACAAAATGCATGACCCCTGTGACGACCAGGAACAACGCCAAGGCGATGGCAGCGATAGCGTGCATGGCACGATGATCCGTTCACCTCATGCCTGGGCACTTGAACAAAACGATCGCCGCATGGTCTTCGCCTCCGGCACGGAAGCGACGATGTTCGCCGAGTCGCGCCCGTTCCACGTCGCCCAACACCGGCTGCCCGCGTGGAAAACTGTGCTGCCGATCGGCGGCCACGCCCGACTCCTCCAGCCGGGAAGGCCCACGGTGGCAGCGCCCGGGCTGATCGTTCCGCCCCAACTGGCCCACAGCTGTGCGGCGACCTCGCCCTACATCGCCCTGTTCATCGACCCCTGGCTGCTGCCGTCCTGCCCAGGGCCGATACCGCTCGGTCCAGGCGAGGTCCGCCGCTTGCTCGCCGCGCTCGGCGCCACCGATTCCGACGGCCCCGGCACCGGTGTGGACCTGGCGGCCGGATACGCCGAGTTGCGGACACTCGCTGGGCGCCCGGCCTCGCTCGATCCGAGAGTCGCCCACGCTGTCGGCCTGTGCACGTTGCGCGATCCGGACATGCCCATCGCCTCCATCGCCATCGAGATCGGCCTGTCGGCCCCTCGGCTGCGGGCCTTGGTCCGGCAGGACGTGGGCATCACGCTTGCCCGGTTGCGCCGTTGGGGCCGGCTCCGCAACGCGATCGCCGCCCTGCCGGATTCGACTGCCGCCCTGGCCGCAGCCACCGCAGGCTTCGCCGACCAGGCCCACCTCACTCGCACTGCGCGGGATCTCATCGGGCGTACGCCCGCCTCCCTGCGACGCTGTTAGCCGCCCAAGGTTTTCGGGGCACTCTCTACAAAGATACGACGATCCTTTTCGGGGCGCTCCTTCAGCAGAGCCCCGGCCTGGGCTAACGAACTCACCTTGCCGCCACGCCCCCTTATGGCGTGAGGTGCCCTCCTAGCTGCCTGTCTCCATGCGCGTTGTCCCGGAGTTGGTGACCGGATCCGGCCCATCCGCTGGAGTTGTCCAATGTGATGTACTGCGGCACCCTTCGTCGCGCCCACCCGGGAGGACGGTGGTGCGGTGTGGGCTGACCGGCCCGACGCCTCCCGATGGCGCCGTCGGGTATCTGGTCCAGCAGTTCATCCAATGCTCTGGTGGCACGTCGAGCTTGCAGGCGTTCGGAGTGGCCGAGCGACGCTGACGCGCCCCCACTGCGGCGGTCAGCCCCACACCGCTGCTGCCTCTGCGGCGACCTGAGGATGGTGCGTGGCCAAGCGTCAGGCACCGAGGCCGCTGCCCGCACGAGTCGGACACCCCGCCCGGGCGCTGGGCGCCAGTAGGCGGCGCCATCCATGTTCTTCGCCTCGCACCGCCACCGCACGTCCTTGGGTCTGTGCGAGCGTGGTGTCAGTAGCCACGGCTGGACGCGGCGCAGGTCAGCGGCGGGACACCAGCGGACTGTCTCAGCTCCGCCGTCCGCTGGCTTGAACCTCGTGACTCCAGCCTCTTCGTCGAGGAGGCGGCATCTCTGCGCGCCTTCGCAGAAGTAATTCATGAGAAGAGCAATAGGACTTCTGGGCAAATCCCGAGAAACACAAGGAACACGGGGTGACCGCACGCTCCCTAGAAATCAGTCACATGCCTGCTTCGCTCCAATCTGTCACCTCATCCTGCAAGGAGCAGAACCTCGCGGTAAGCTGATATAGGCCATCAGTTCGGAAATTGAGGGGTCCGCCTGGTATAAGAGGTTGCGTGCCGCCCTGCCCCCAAGGATGTTCCTCCAACGCCTCGGTCAGGGGATGCTGAGGCGTAGAGCCTACGGGAATCATCCCTCTCGAATGAACTCCCGTTCTACGCCTCCGTCCAGGGCGACAGCCTTGGTCCCGCAACGTCGTGCAGCAGGTCACCAGTGCAACGTCTGGTCGACTGACTGCTGTTGAAGAAATTCAATCACCCCTGGCAAGACGTCATCAGTGACCCCCGTCGAGGCCCGCCCCATGAGAATGGGAGGTTTGACATGGCGGACGCACTTCCCAACCCGGCAAGCGGCGACACGACCCGATTCGAATCTGCGCCCGAGCCCGACGGCACCTTGATCCCGATACCTTCAGAGGCGCCGCAAGGGAAAATGATCCGAGACGATGCACGGATCACGGTCACTGCACGTCAGGCGAACGGCTACTACGTGGAGATCTACAACGGTCCCCACGATCCGCCGAGTGAAGTCAATGATTTCGTCAACGACGTTCTTACCGAGGCCGGCCAGGCAGCGATCGAAGACGCGCTCCTTGAAGGGGCGCCTGCGGTCCTGGGTTTCCTCGCTTCGGCTGCCGGTGTCGTAGCGTCGGTACTCACAACCTCGCCCTTGCTGAATCAACAATTTTTCAGAGGCGCCATGGACGATGGGACACAAGTCACGTATGTGGTGCTCACCCCACATGACTGAAGGGTGTTGCAGAAGGCTGCGACGCGGGCATTTCCCCTGTAGGGGAGGGGTGTTGAGGGCTGGGCCGTCGTGGGTGGGGACGTTCACCGGGCTTGCGGTGCGGCAGTTCGAACGGCTGCGTGGTTCCGGAGCGGGGCGGGAAACGGACCTGGTATCTGCCGTTGGACCGTGTGCTGCTGGTGGCCGTCTATTACCGGACGAACCTCACCATGTGGCAGTTCGCGCCGCTGTTCGGAGTTTCTCCTGCGACCGTGTGCCGCGTCATCCAGCGGCTGCGGCCGCTGCTGGCGATCGAGCCGGCATCCGGTCCTGCTGATTCGGTCGAGCGGTTGTGGCGTGGACGGAACGCCGGCCGGCGTTCTACTCCGCGTGCATCTCCACGTGGAACTTCAGAACACGGTTCCGTTGGGACGAGAACCGGAGTCGGGCCGACGACTCGCCCACGCCACCCTCGACGCATCACAGACGGGCGGTCGCCGCGGCCACGGCGACGGCGAACAAGCCGACGCCGGTCCTGCGCTCCCGCGCGCAGGCCATCGGCTGACGAGGGTCTGTCGATCAGAATTCGAACACTCGCCTGGCGTCAGACGGAAGGTCGTCTGTCGTGCCTTCGTAGAAGCCGAGGCCGCCGCAACCGGGGCACGTCTCCAATGTGCAGACCGATTCGTCCTCACCGACCGGATCGAAACCTTCTTCGTGCCTTCGCAGTCGCCACACTCGAACCAGACTTCTCCGTCGAGGCCGTAGTCGATCTCTCGGTACACGCACTCCATGCACACGTCACCTTTGTACGTCTGGGCGTAACCGGTGCCCTCATACTCGAAGTTGAGCGACTCTCTCGTGTAACTACCCTGCGGACGTCCCTGCTGTAGATCTCGTCCCCCAAAGCCTCCCCGCCCGTCGCCGCCGAGTGGGCCACCTCATGAAAGTAGTTGGCTATCGGCAGCAGTCGCGGCTCCTCCTCCCACGCCAGGCATCGCATGAGGCCGTCATGAAAACGATCAGAGGCGTCACCCTCTTCTCCCGAATCGGCCGGACGCCGTACTCCACCGCCTTCCGCCCTTGCTCGTGGTACTCGGTGCCGGCGGCGTAGGCGATGCCGAAGAGGAACGCGGCGGGGAAGGCCGGATGCCGCGAGAAATCGTCGATCAGAGGAATGATCGACCAGTGGTTGAGCAACCTGCGCCGCCGCCGCTCCGGCCTCAGTCCGCAGAGGCAAGCAGCACCGGCCGAATTCGGCCTGTAGCAAGGCGAGCCCACCACCCCGAACAACGATCGGCGCCTGCAGGGGACGAGAAGTTCAAGCCAATGGCCGGAACCGCGACCTGGTGAAGCCGCTCAGCATGCCCACACTGCACAGAAGGGAGGAACCATCCGGCCCGGCGCAAGAGGGGGCGTACATGGCGGCCAAACGCAGAAGCAGAACTGCCCGCAGACTCCGCACCGCCCGGTACAAGGCGGCAGCGGGCGCGCTCGCTGCACTGATCCTGCTGGTCTTGCTGCGACCCCTGATCTGGCTGTATATCGGCTCAGTCCTGGCCGCCGCGGGAGTCGGCTGGATGGCCTGGCGGCTATGGCGCACTGACAGGCTGCTGCGCAGCAAGGACGCCACGTGGAGACGGCAGGAGCAGATCGCAGCGGGACAGCGGACTCTGGCTGTGATCGACACACTGTCCGGAACTCAGTTCGAGGAAGTGGTCGCAGAGTTGTGCCGCCGTGACGGCTGCACACAGGTACGCACAGTCGGCGGTACCGGGGACAACGGAGCCGATGTACTCGGTCGACTGCCAGACGGCCGGAGCATGGTGATCCAGTGCAAGCGATACGCACCCCACCGAACGATCGCCAGCCGCGAAGTACGCGATCTGCTCGGAGCGAAGGTGCATTTCGCTGCCGATGTGGCCATCTTCGTCGCCACCACACGCTTCAGCCGCCAGGCTGAAGCGTTCGCTGTCGGCCACCAGATCCTCACACTGCACCGTGACTTCCTCGGCCTGTGGAACAACGGGACACCGCTGTTGTCGCTGGCCGAAGTCAACGGACGCGGACAAGGAGGAGCCAGTCACCGGTCACGCTGGAAACAGACCTACTCCAAGTGACCTCATGCCGGGCCCGTGAGCGGCGAGACGGAAAGACGGAAAGCCTGAGCGAGGAGCCGGACGACCGCGCTCGGAGAAGTTCATGCACATCGAGTCCGCAGGGGAATGACCGCTTGCCGAAAAGGGTGCGTCATCGGACTCGGGAATGCGGCGGAGGGTCCTCCGGTGCGAACGGCTGGGCAGGCGGCAACTGTTACGAGGCCCATCGGAAGCACAAGGGGCGGATATCCTCGTGGCCGGACCGCGGGAGATCCTCGCGAGGGGTAAGGATGCAGATCAAGCCGCGCCAGCACCTGCTTGATATATGGCAGGCGGTGTCACGCCATTCGTTTGAGACGGTGAATGGGACTGGGGTGAAGGGGGAGGCTTCAGTAGCGTCGACGACGCGGAGCGGCCGGTCCGACACCGCGTTGGCACTCATCCTGGGGGTCCTGGCCGAGCTCGACAGCCTGGCGCGGGGCAGGCGCGCCGCCTTTCGGGGGAGTGAACGGTGATTGTCTTCTCTGCTTCGGACAAGGGCGGCACCGGCCGCTCGGTCACCAGCGCCAACATCGCCTTCCGCCGTGCCCTGGCCGGCGACGACGTCTGCTACCTGGACTTCGACTTCGGCTCACCCACTGTCGCGGCGATCTTCGACGTACCGAGCGCCTTGGGCGGCATCGGCCAGGGCGGCCTCCACTCCTACCTCCAGGGGCAGGTGCACGAGCCGGTCCGGCTGGACGTCTGGGCGCATACCGAGCACCAGGCGCTGCGCCGCCGGCCCGCTGGCTCCGGCAGCCTCGAATTCCTCCCCGGCGACCGCAGCGGCGGCGAGTTCGCCGTCGACAACGACTCCGTGATCCGCTGCATCGACCTCTTCCTGCGGCTCCACAGCGAATTCGACGTGGTGCTGGTCGACCTCAGCGCCGGCCGCAGCTACGCAGTCGACCTGGCACTCGAGGTCACCGCACGACCCGAGTTCCACGGCATCGGCGCCCGGTGGCTGATCCATCACCGCTGGACCCACCAGCACGTGGTCGCCGCATCAGGGTTCGCCTTCGGCCCACGCGGCATCCTCAGCGCCGGCGCCGCCCGCGGTCACGACGTCGAGCAACTGCGCGGCAACATACGGTTCGTACGGGCCGCCGTGCCCGACCCTGAAACGCCGCCGTGGTCCTTGGCACCGCCCTCCCAGTCCGCGTGGATGCGCGCATGCGACGAAGGCCTCCTCCGGCTCGCCGCCGACCGCGGCGTCGGCTACAGCGCGATGCTCGGCTCCGTGCCGCTCGAACCCCTGCTCCAGTGGCGCGAACAGCTCATCACCGACGAGGACGTGCTCTCCAGCTGGGTCGCCGGACCGGAGACGCTGAAGGCGTTCCAGGACCTGGCCGGAAAGCTCACCGACGACGACGCCTGGGGGATACCGTGACCGACGCCGCCGTCTTCAGGGAGACGACCGCCGAGCCGCGCACCCAGGCGCTGCCCCTCGCCCATGTGTCACTGGAACTCGGCCACCTCTCCATGGAGGACTTCGAGGCTGGTCCGGAACGGCTGCGCAAGCACCTCGCCCGGGTCCGGCCCTGGGCCGACACCGCGCGCACTGTTGCCGCCGCCGGCGGCCGCAGGCCCCGGGTGAGCACCTGCTTCCTGGTGGACGAATACTGCACCTCCTGCGCCACCCCCGCAGCACTCCTTCCCGTCCTGCTCGCCGAGGCCGAACGGGCCGGCCTCGTCATCGACTACCTGGCCCGCGAGTCCGGCTGCGCCGTCGCGGACGGCGTCCCCGTCGCCGAAGGAGTCCAGGCACGCCTGGTCGAGTCGCCGCCCCCTGGCAGTGACGGCTCCCGGCCCCCGGCCGGGCAGACCGGCTGGCTGGCCAACGGCCGCCGCACCCCGGACACGCGCACCGCCGCGGCGATGGCCGATGCCGCCGACTGGCAGCCGCCGGCCGAGACTACCGCTCGGCGCCACTCGGTCTTCCTCGACGCCGAACTCTGGGACGAGCGCGACGGCCGGCGCGTCTGGTCGTGCTCGTTCTTGGCCGCCGTCTGGCAGCTGGCCAGGCTCGGCCTGCTGCGGCACCTCGGCGAACCTGTTCTCCAGCCCGTGCAGTGGACGGTCGGCGAGGACTTTCCGAACGACTGGGACGCGCTGCCGCCCGTGACCCGGCTCAACCCCTCCGCTGCGCCCTTCTCCGCCTACCGCACCTGCTCCGTCCTGCCGTCCCGCCTCCTGCCGGTCGAACATGCGGTGCGGGTCGTCCTCGACCAGGTGGACGTCGAGCCGCACGCTCTCAACCAAGTCCGCGAGCGCGCCCTCCGCGAGGGCCTTCCGGTACCCGAGGAGATTTCCGACCGCATCTCCTATGTCTTCCACGAGGGGCCCTGACATGGCCGGGCCCGCCGCCACCGGCGAGCGCACCGAGCAGAACTCGGAGCCGGTGCTGGTCTTCGGCGAGGTGCACACCTGCCTGCTGCCGCACCGCCAGGCACTGACCGGGTGTGACGCCGCCGATCTGTTGCGGTGGCGGGCAGACGAGCGAGTCCTGATCTCCGAGCGACCCAACCTGTACATCCGGTCGTCCGACGTACCGACCGGGGTCGACTGCCACCTGCCCTCCGCCTCCGGCGCCAAGATCCGTGCCGTCGGCACCGTGACCGCCCGCGCCACGCTCACCGAGGGCCGCCTGCTCCAGGTCGGCGCCCACTGCACGGTCACCGCCGACGGCCCCGGCCAGCGCCGCCGCTGGGGCCACTACCTGGCCCGCACCGGCGTCCTCGAGCCGTTCGGCACGCTTCCCGTGCGGGATGTCGCCGACGGCTGCCTCGGCGACGGACCCCGCCCCGGTGACCTCGACCTGGGAACGATCGTCGGCCGTTCGCTCACCCGGGTGCTGCGGAACCCTGCACTCGACAGGCAACCGCCGTTCAAGTCACGGACCACTCGGCTGCGTTGGGTGGCGCTACGGGCCGCTGACGGCGAGGGTCCCGTTCTGCAGCAGTTCACCCTCGCCGGGAACGGACTGCGGACGGCGGAGCTACGGCTGCCCACGGACATCCCTGCCGTCGCCGCCGCGGGGCTCTGCCATGACCTTGCCCTGCACGACTGGCTGCTCACCACCCTCGTCAGGATGGTAGAGCGCAGCCGGCTCGGCTCGACCGACGGGCGAAACGCGCTGACGGCGCTGCGCCCCGCCGTCGACCACCTGATGCACCTGTGGATGCCGGCAGCGCGCGTGGACCAGCCCCTGCGCCCGCTGTGGGAGGTGTTGGAGCGTGAGCCCGGATTCACCAGGCAGTGGCAGCTCCTGGTGCAAAGGATCAGGGACCAACTGGCCCTGCAGACCGTCACCGAGCTGCCGCCCTGACCGCCACCGACGGGCGGGCTCTGTTTTCGGGTCCGGACGCGCACCATCCCTCCGAGGAGATCACGACACATGGCTCGACCGTCGAACACGCCTGATGCCGCTGCACTTCCCGTTCCGCACCGCCCGCCGATTCTGCTCAGGACACTGAACGCCGTGCTGGTCGGGGGAGTCGGCTACCTGCTCACCAGCCTCACCGAGCAGCCCGAAGTCTGGAAGCTGACCGTCTCGACCCTCATGGGCGGCGCGGCGCTGATGGTCCCGCTCATGAACGGCTTCACGAGCCGGCTCACCTCCGTCGAGGAGACGCTCGCCACGCACACCTGCGAGATGAAAGAGATGGTGACGGGCGGCCTTGCCCGCCTCAACGAAATCACCGAACTCTTCGACCTGGTCGATCGTTCGGCGTTGCCGCGGGAAGCGGTGGCTCGGCTGGTCCGCAGTGCGGCGACCGCCGGGACCCTCGCCCCGGCGATCGTGCAGGACTTCGTCCGCGTGGAGATCATGCGGCTCGCCGCACTGATGGAGGACCTCGGCCAGGAGGTCGCCTACCGTGAGGGAGACCACGACTGGATCATGACGCTCACGGGTTGCGCCGCCCTGACCATCGACGCCACCAGCACCTGGGGCGAAGCCGACCGGGACCTCTGGAGAAGCGAACTCGGCGCCCGGTACCTGTGCGCGCAGCGCGACGCGATCGAACGTGATGTGCGGATCCGGAGGCTGTTCATCATCGAGGAACCGGAGCACGACCTCCCCGAACTGAGTCGGCTCCGCGCGGAACAGCAGAACATCGGCATAGACGTGCGGGTGCTGGCCCTCTCCGGACTGGCGCCCAAAGTTCGGCTGGCCGGGATCGACGACTTCATCGTCTTCGACGAGTCGCTCTCCTACGAGATCAGCTTTGACCTGCGTGGAGTCGCCGCCAGGACGGCCATCGACCTGCACTCCGACCGGATCGCCCACCGCGTCCAGCAGTTCAGGACGCTTTGGGAGGCCGGCCAGTGAAGGACGGCGGCCCGGCACCAGGTTGCACACCGGGGGAGGGGGACATGCAGCACGGACAGGTGCGACCTGCGGTCGAGAGGGACCTGCCGGCCATTGCGGCCCTCGAGGCGCACACGTTCCCCGGCCTCAGCTATCCCTACTTCACGCTGCGCCAGCTGTTCGACGTCCACGGCCGCCACATGCTGGTCGCCGCCGACGCCGGGGGGCTGTACGGCTACGTGCTCCTGGCCGGCGACGGCAACGGCCGGTCGTGGCTGCTCGCCCTCGCGGTCGACCGAGCCCACCGGCAGCAGGGCCACGGGCGCCGCCTGCTCGACGCCGTGCTGGACCTCGCGGACGACGACCGGGAACCCTGCGCGGTCCGGGTCAGCGTGGCGCCGGACAACCACCCCGCTCTGCGGCTGTACCAGGCGGCGGGTTTCCGCCTCGCCGAGCAGTACCGCGACTACTTCGGGCCGGGCCAGGACCGCCTGGTGATGGTCCGTGAGGCACACCGCCGGATCCAATAGCCCGCGCCTGCCCTCACCCGGCAGGCAGCCGGGCCATCACAGCCGAGCACAATGCTCTCGCCCGGCTGTCGGTGTAGCCCCGCAGTATGCCGACCGCCTCACGCCGGTGCGACGCCGCGGACGGATCGCCGGTCCGGTCCAGGGCAGTCGCCAGGTTCTCCAGCGCCCCCGCAACCTGCCAGTCGTCGCCGAGCTCCCGGAACTCCGTCACAGCTAGGCGGTGGAACCGCACGGCTTCCTGCGGCCGGTCCAGCGCCTGGTAAGCCAGCCCGGTCACGTCGAGCGCCGTCCCCTCCATCGCCTGGTCACCCAGGAGCCTGCCGATCGACGCGGCTCGCTGAAGCGCGGCCAGCGCGGCCTCGGCCCGGCCTGCCGAGAGGCAGATCCGACCGAATTCGGTCTCGCACTGGCCTTGGTAGATGACGTTGCGGGTCTCGTACGCCAGGTGCAGAGCCTGGCCGATGCGCCGGTCCGCGTCGGCCAGGAGGCCCGTTTCCCGGTCGATCGTCGCCTCGACCCACAAACATTCCGAGCGGGCTCCGGGGCTCTCGTCCTCACGCAGCTGCCGGAGCGTGGCCGCCACGCACTGGCGGGCCTCGCTATGGGCACCCGCGTCGAGCAGCGCCTCGGCCCGTCCGATGAGTCCCCATACGATCCACAGACGCAGCCGCAGCCGTCGGGCGATGCCCAGCGCTTCCTGGTAGGACTCCAGGGCTTCGTCGAGTCGGCGTCCCAGCCGCAGCGCGTGCCCCAGCATGACCAGCGCGGCGATCGTCTGCCACGCGTCGTCGACCTGCCGGGCCGCGGCCAGCGCCGCGCGGCTGTGCTCGACGGCCTGCGTGACACGGTGCGCCTGCCGGTGCGCGATGCTCATGCCAAGGAGAGTGACGGCTTGGCCGAGCAGGTCCTCGGACCGCCGGGCGGCCAGCAGCGCCTGCTCGGCCATCGGCAGCCAGCCCTGCACGGGATGCCGGTCCAGGAAGGGCGTACGCAACAGGGCCGGCAGCTTCCACGCCACCTCATGGAGGCCGGCCTCGGCCGCCGTCCTGCTGACCGCCACCAGGTTGTCGGTCTCCACGGTGAACCAGGCCATGGCCCGCTCGTAGTCCGAGACGTCCGGAAGCCCCGGCAGGTCGGCCCGCGCAGGATGCACATGCCAGTCGTCGGCGTACTGCGCGTCGTGCACCTCAGCCGCTGCCGCCATCGCCTCCAGGTACCACTCGCAGAGCCGCCGCACCGCGGCCTTGCGGCCTTCCGGCGTCTCGTCGCTCACCGCCTGCTCGAAGGCGAAGGCCCTGAGCAGGTCGTGGAACTGGAAGCGGTCGTAGGCGGACGCGGAGATCAGATGCGTGCCGGCCAGGGAGTCGAGCAGCCGCCGCGCGGTGACGGTGGAGACGCCTGCCAGGGCCGCCGCGGCGTGTACCGAGAAGTCCGGCCCGGGGTGCAGGCCCAGCAGCCGGAACATGCGGGCGGCGTCGCCGCCCAACGCCCGGTAGGACCAGGCGAACACGGTGTGCACCGCGTCGCTGTCGTCTTCCTCGTCCGCCGACAGCGCTATCCACAGGGAGGACTCGTCCTGCAGATCGCTGATCAACTCGCTGAGCGGCATGTGCGGCCTGGCCGCCGCCCGCTCGGCCGCGATGCGCAGCGCCAGGGGAAGACGCGCGCACAGACGGGCGAGCTGGATCAGTTCCGGTTCGGGGTCGGGGCCGCGGTGGCCCCGGGTGCAGTCCCGTAACAACCGCACGGCTTCGTCCTCGGCGAGGACGT
This sequence comes from Streptomyces kurssanovii, assembly GCF_040677245.1. Taxonomy (NCBI): domain Bacteria; kingdom Bacillati; phylum Actinomycetota; class Actinomycetes; order Kitasatosporales; family Streptomycetaceae; genus Streptomyces; species Streptomyces kurssanovii. Next base: position 50,995 of record NZ_JBFAQK010000006.1, on the reverse strand, counting down.
CGAGGTCCAGCCGGTGCGCGCCGTCCCGGGCCACCAGCCCGGACAGCCGGTCACGACTGGTCACCAGCACCATGCAGGAAGCGGTCCCGGGCAGCAGCAGGCGCACTTGGCGTACGGCTGCGGCGTTGTCCAGGACGATGAGCATGCGCCGCCCGGCCAGCAGGGACCGGTACAGCGCGGCCTTGTCCTCCGTGTCCTCGGGGATGGCTCCCGGAGCGACCCCCAGCGCGCGCAGGAAGCGCTCGAGCGCCTGATCGGCGGTGACGGGCGGTCCCGCGTCGTAGCCCCGGAGATTGACGTGGAGTTGGCCGTCGGGAAAACGGTCCGTGACCCGGTGCGCCCAGTGCGTTGCGAGGGACGTCTTGCCGACGCCGGCGGTGCCGGCGATCGTCGAGATCACGACGGTCTGCGATCCCTCGGCGCCGCGGGTCAGGATGTCGTCGAGGCTGTCGAGTGCCGCCTGCCTGCCGACGAATCCCCTCACGTCTGCGGGGAGCTGCCGTGGGCTCTGCCCCAGCGCACGGTCCGCGTGGTGGAAGTGGATCCCGCCCGTGACGTCGCGCGCCTGGACCACGTCCCAGGCGTTGCCGGACAACTCCGAGCGCGTCGTCCCGGACCGGTCGGGACTGCTCCCGGCCCGCCCTTCGGCGCCCTCCATCGGCATGGCCTCCCGGTCGCAAGCAGCTGACCACCGCCCATGCGGAGTCCTCCTCCCAGTCAACCAGCTCAAGCGCCCATCGGCGGGCGTATGCATAGTATTTGACCGACCGTCGATCTGGCCGGGATCGGCGCGAATCCCTAATCTGGAGCGGTGGCTCTCACAGCGGATCTTGAGGTCGTCGTGGTCGGGCACGGGGTGGCGGGGCTGACCACCGCACTGGTGCTGTCGGAGGCGGGACGGACGGTCACCGTCGTCTCCGACCGCGTACCCCAGCGTACGACCTCGGCGGTGGCCGGGGCCTTGTGGGGGCCGTACGTCTTCGACGATCCCCGGGTGCTGAACTGGAGCCTGCACAGCCTGCCGGACCTGACGGCGATCGCCGCCGACCCGCGATCCGGCGTCCGCATCGTCCAGGGGATCGAGGCCTCGCGCGAGCCGGCGGAGCCTCCCGCCTGGCTGCGCTCGGTGAGCGGGTTTGCCACCTGCGGCCCGTCCGAACTGCCGTCCGGGTTCGGCTGGGGATGGACCTACCGGGCACCGATCTTCGAAATGCCCGTCTACCTCGACTACTTGATGAACCGTCTGGTCGCGTCCGGAGCCACCGTCCAACTGCTGGATGACCCGCTGCACGAACTGGACCAGGCGCTGGACTTCGCTCCGGTAGTGGTCAACTGCACCGGACTGGGGGCCAGGGACCTGGTCGGCGACCGGGAAGTGACGCCGAGCTGGGGCCAGTTGGTGATCACGGAGAATCCCGGGATCGAGGGATTCTTCTCCGACTTCCCCGAGAGCGAGGACCCCACCTACTGGATCGCCCACCCCGACCACGTCGTCCTGGGCGGGATGGTCAGACCCGGCAGAGGCGACCTGCTGCCGGACCCGGAGGCCGCCGAGCGGATCGTGGCGCGCTGTGCCGCCGTCCTTCCGGAACTCGGTCGCGCCCGGGTCAGGGAACTCCGGGTCGGACTACGACCGGTGCGGCCGCGCGTCCGCCTGGAACGCGGCACCCACCACGGCTTTCCCGTGGTGCACAACTACGGTCACGGAGGCTCGGGCGTCACCCTCTCGTGGGGTTGCGCGCGGCAGGTCCAGTCCCTGATCGGTTGAGGAGAGGAACGCCATGCCCCTGTCCCTGCCGCTGGACGCCGAGCGCTACCACCCAGACCCGCAAGAACCCGTGGACCGCTGGTTCCAGACGGCGAGCGCTTCCAACGTCCGCACGACCATGGAGGTCGTCTCCGACATCGTGGGCCCGTCGTGCAGCGCCGTCGTCGATCCCTTCGCCGGCGGGGGCAGTTCGGCAACGGCGGCCCGGCTGATGAACCTGCCGTTCTTCGGGATCGAGATCGACCCCGTCCTCGCCTGCGTCAGCCTGGCCAAGAGCCGGGCCACCGTCGGCCATGCCCGAATGCTGAGGCGACTGCCACCGATCCGTGACCTCAAAAGCCTGCTGTCGGTGCTGGCGATGCTCCCCGTGTGCGGCAGCGCCGACGAGGTGACCGTCGCGTCCTGCCTGGCCATCGTGCTGGCGCTACGGGCCTCGCGCGGTACTCCGCTCGGGTACGAGGAGGTCGCTGGCGATCTCGCGCGCCACCGGCCGCCCGCTGCCACCGGCCGACTGGTGTGCGCGGACGCAACAGCCCCGGCCGGCTGGCGCGCCCTGCAGGTCCCGAAAGAAGGCGCCGTGCTGTACACCTCGCCACAGTTCGGACGGCGGTCGCCGCTGCTGGGCGCCCCGCCGCAACTGACCGCCTCTGCCCGCGACATTCTCGCCGCGGCACACGCCGACTACGGGCGGGAGACGACCCTGGAGGAGGCGGGCTTCACCGCAACCACCGTGGCCACGCTGCGCCAGTCAGCCATGATGATGCAGCGTGCGACGGTGGTCATCGAGCACGAGCCCGACGACGACGGACACGACGCGACGGAGGAGGTCCTCGAACAGGCCGCCGCGGCGCTGCCAGGACGGGTATACGACGCACGGGTCATCACCTGCGGACAGTTCACCTGGCGCGGACCGCTGTCCCTCATCGTCTTCGATCTGCGCTGACGACGCGATGCCGTCCTCGACCGCCGGCGATTCGCCCCGCTCCCGGCCGAAGCGATGACGGCGACCAGGGGCCGCATGCCACAGGAGGGCACATGAACGAGCAGCTCATCGTCCTGGTGACCGGAACGACCGTGGTGCCACCGGAGGCTCGTCGCCTGATCACCGACCGTGGGTTCGCACTGCGGGAGGTCACCGACGACCACCTGAGCGCGGACGGCCTGCATGCGGCGCTCGATGGCGCCTGCGGGTATCTGATCGGCGGATACGAGGAGCCCGAACCCGCCCACTTCGAACGGGCCGCAGCCCTGGAAGCCGTCGCGTTCGTCGGCACCGACTTCCAGAGCTACCTGCCCGGCTGGCGCACGGCCTACGACCTGGGGATCGCCTTGGCGAACACACCAGGCGAGAACGCGGCCTCGGTCGCGGAGTTCACCGTCCTGCTCGCTCTCACCCTGGCCCGCCCGTTCACCGACGCCATTGTGAGAACCCCGCATTCCCCGGCCGCCCCGATCACCGCGGCTGCACCTCCCGAAGGCCGAGAGCTGGGCGGTCGCACCCTGGGAGTGGTCGGAGCAGGCAGGATCGGAGCACGCGTCGCCACAATCGCCCAAGGCCTGGGCATGAGCGTGCTGTACACGTCCCCGCGGCGCAACCAGGCGCTCGAGGCCGCCACCGGCATCGCCTACACCGACCTCGACGGCCTCCTGTCCCGGTCCGACGTGATCAGCCTGCACCGCCCGGGGCCCACTGCGGGCGAACCGCCGCTGCTCGGCAGACGGGAGCTGGCGATCTGCAAGGACGACGCCCTGCTGGTGAACACGGGCCATCACGACCTCGTCGACCCTGTGGCGCTCGCCTGGGCCGTCGAGCACAAAAACCTCCGGGCCGCAGTGGACGGCCTCGGATCCGGCGACGCCTGGGCCGCGCTCACAGCGCTCGGCCCGCAACGCTTTCTGTCCGTCCCCCAGATGGGCTTCCTCACCCGGGACGCGGGCCTGCGCGCCGGCATGCGCGCCGCCCGCGCGGTATGCGACGTGCTGTCAGGGACCGGTTCTCCCGACGTTACCAACCCCGACTTCCGCGAACGCCGGGCAGCCGTGCAGCACGGCGGCAGCGCATAGCGCCCAGGAGCCGAGGCGGGCCGAGCCGCCGGACTCAGCAGGGCGCGAACGGCTTGGTCCGGTAAGGAGGTGCGGCCGCCGAGCCGGCGGAACCCGGCGGCACCGACCTGGCGTACATCCTGTGCAGCCACCGGTCGTGGCCGTCCCAGCGCGGCGTGAATGCCGTGCGACCGTGGACGACACGGGTGTTGTCCAGGACCAGCAGGTCACCGCGGCGCATCCACACCGTGTCGGTGACCTTGTCCAGCGCCTCGGACAGCGCCTGCAGGGCTCGACGAGTCGACGGGCTGCCGGGTTCCAGCAATTCGCGGTCGAAGGCGAGCCGAGGATCAGCGGGATCACCGTCGACGACCAACACGTGCGCCTGCGGGCTCGATCCGTCCGGGTGGCGGAAGGCCAGGTCCGTGCCGCATGCCAGACGGTGCTCGCGCAGGATCTCCAGCTCGGCGGCCCCGAGCAGCGGCAGCGCGGCCCGGGCGGACGCCACCGTCGTCCCGGCAGCGCCGTCGTGGTCCCCGCGTGAGCACGCGAGCAGCAGGAAATCTGGCCGCCACCGGTGGTAAAGCATTTCCGAGTGCAGGGACAGGGGAGTGGCCGAGCTCTGTGCCGACAGCGGATGGGCATGCGGCGACGGATAGATGTCCTGAAGCAGACTGCCCGAGTGCAGCTCGCGGTAAGCGGTGGGCACGCCCATCGCCGTGCATATCGCCACGAGCCAGCCTTCCATGGCAAGCAGCGGCCGCTCGGCCGGGGCAGGCCGGCTGTCAGGCGTACTCGGCAGCGCACCAGGGGCGCAGGGTAGATCCGTCAGGTGAAGGTAGCCAAGGCCGTCCTGCCCTGTCCTCAGCGCTTTCAGACGCTCCAGAAGCGGGCCCGGCAGTGCGGCAGCCACCGTGGCGGCGGCACGGACGAACGCCGCGACGTCGAGACGCGGCACCGCGGGCAACGCCACTGCCAAATCCTCGAGTCGGTCGTGCCATTTCCTGCACGACATGTGTATGGAACGCCCTGTTGCCATGGCCCGTCACTCGGCTCCCCACGGCACCAGGGAGTCGTAGAACCGGCAGCGCGCGTCGAGCGCCGCACTGACGCCGTACTCGATGTCCGCCTTGTTCGACGGGGTTTCCGCCGCGGCGTCGATCAGCGACTCGAGGAGTTCGGTGTGCCGGGTGTCGGCCTTCATGTTCTCGGTGAAGTACGAGAGGTCGGCCGCCGGGAAACGGGACCGGATGGCGGCTTCCAGCGGGCGGAATTCGGCGAGCGACAGATATTCGTTCGCGTAACAGAAGGCTCCCACGCCTCGCCAGGCACTCGACGTCGTGAGGTCGCGCTGCGTCGTGAGGAACGCAAGCGTCCCGTCGGTCGCAGGGCAGTCGAGTCGGTCCCTGCCGACTCCCATCGACTCGAGCAGGTTGTCGAGCAGGACGGCGTGGGCCTGGTCGGGATTTCCCTCACCGAATTCCTCCCACAGGTTCTCGGCGAGCACCGTCCTCATGCGGAAGTCATCGGCGCACGAGATCAATAACCCGATGGACCGGGGGAAGGCGTACGACACATGGCGTTCCTGAAGCCCCCAGGCGACAAAATGCTCGGGATCGGCCCTGCCGGAAGCCACCAACGCGAGGAACGGGTGGCTAAGCACCCTGTGCTGATCCACGTAGCTCCGCAGGTGTTGCGATGTTGCGTATACGGCGTCCACCTTCGTGGTCTCCAATCGGCTCAGCCTTGCGTCGACGTATCAGCCCCGGGGGCGGGTGATGGCGGAGGCGGTGCGGGGGTGTTGAAGGCCAACCCGGAGCAGTCCCGCCCTTGCACCAGGTGCCCGGACCGGGTGCCGCCGCCGCTGACCATGTCGTGGACGTCACCGTCGCCGGGTCGCAGCAATCTCGTCTGTTCATGCCACTTCCGCCGGTCGGCGGAGAACTCCGGGGCCGTCGCGGCGCGCGTCGCCAATGGACTGCTCAACGCCGGTGTACGCGCCGTATCTCCACGGTTCCCCTGAAACGGGATCGGCTCCGCCTCGCCGGTGCTGACAGCCGGAGCCTGCGCGGATGCGTCGTGGCCGAGCGCACCGGCGGCGCCTCCTGCCAGTTCCGCGGGCGCTGCTGCCGACACCGGACCCATGCCTCCACCGCCCTCGGCGTTCTGCCCGATTCAGGACTCGACACATTATCGGCCCGGCGATGCCTCACGGGAGGTAAGTGCCGAATTGGCGCATTCTGTGGCCCCTCGCCTGTACCCGGCGATGCCACAGTCTTAGTCCAGGAACTGCCCCAAGAGCGGTCTGGACCGAGCAACGCGAAGCAGACGTCACCCACAAGGCACTTTTCCGCCGCCCCGAGATCCCACCAACAACAGGTGCCGTTGGGGTGTCATGCAACCGTGGTTGCTCGTACCGTGTCCACTGTTGGTGAACGGATGCGTGCGGAGGGTGGTCGGGGGATGGATCCGGTTGCGGTGGCGTTGTTGGCGGCGATTGCAGGCGGGGCCGGTGGTGAGGCGGGACGACAGGCGTGGGCCGGGCTGGGCGCCCTGGTACGGCGGCCGTTCCGCCGCGGCAGCGACGACGCCGCGGCTCCTGCGGTGAGTTCCGGGGAGCTGGAGGTGGCGGCGTTGGGACAAATGCCGGCTGATCCCGCCCGTGCACAGGCGCTGAGTACGGCCTTGGCGGTGCGGGCTGCCGTGGACGCCGACTTCCGCTCTGGGCTCGCCACCTGGCAGGAGCAGGCCAAACTGGTACGCACCGGCGACGGTGACGTCAGCAATACCATCAGCGGCGGGACTCAGCACGGGCCGGTCATGCAGGGCCGTGACTTCTCCGGCATCTCCTTCACCAACCCGCCACCTCCGGCGCCGCCCGCGCAGGCCTGAGCCACCGTGGCCGAGGCGCAGCCCGTTGCGGGGGAAGCTGCGACCGGCGAACACGCACCCCGAGGCTGCAACCGGCAGCTCAAACGGCGATGTTCCTTTCCGTCTTCGCCTGTACGAACCCCAATCCGGCCTCCCGCGCCTACTACGGCAAGCGACGCGCCCGCGTAAAACCCACGCCCAGGCCCTCCTCCGCCTCGCCCGCCAACGCATCGCGGCCTGTTCGCCATGCTCCGAGCATCCCCGGGTTGAGCGGGGGGAGGATGTACGAACTCCGGCTCCCTCAGAGCTTGCCTTCCATGAGAACCGTGCGATGCCCCCCGAGCGTGCGGGAGAGACCTTCGAGGAACCCGGGGCTGAAGTCGGGCCAGTCCCAGAACTCGAAGCCGAGATACCCGAAGGCGAAGTAGTCGTCCGACCAGGTCCACGCGGTCAGGTCACCAGGGCACCGACAATGCGGGCAGGCGACTGCCGCGCTGCCTGTGTCGCTCCAGGCGTTGATGGCCTCACCGAAGGGTTCCCACGCACCCTCGATCTCCTCCAGCCGGTCGGTGTAGAAATCCGCCCGCCCTGCACAATGGGGGCACACCGCGAACCTGGGCTCGCCCTGACCGCAGTTGAATACGGTGCGGCCGGTCTCGATCCTGAGTCCGTCGCTGGGCTCCCAGTCCTCCTGACCGACCGCCTTGGCCCAGGAGGGACCGGGCGGATGCCCCGATGGCGCCCCGAGGACACAGTCGGTGAGCTCGGCCCGAACTATCCCTTCCCTGACCAGCCAGTCGAGTCCGCTGTCTGCCAGGGTGCGGGCGTCCGCATGCGTGGCGTCGAGGTCGACGACGGTCTGAAAATAGTTCCCCATGAGGCAACAGTAGAAGCAGCCACCGACAGCATGTCACCGAACCCACTCCACCTTCGGGAAGCTGCTGTTCAGCGCCGTGTTACGGGCGTCTGATAAATCCTGACCATGACGTTCTTGGCGGTGGTCGAGGGTGATGCGGGCGGATGGCACGTCGATCGGCGTGCGCTGACCGAGGCGATCCGTGCTCGGTGGGCTGAGGTCGGGATCGATTCGTCGGCCCGTAGTGCAGTGCGCAGTCTTATCTGGGGGCTCGATACGACGATCGGCCCGGGTGAGGCTTATCTGCACGAGGACGGTACCTGCCTGTACATGGACATGTGGGAGGAGGACGCGGTCTGGTTGGTGATCGCCTTCCGCAGGCTGACACCCATGCATCTCGACCTGGTGTTCTGCGATGAGGGCTACACCTTCGACGTGCGCGTGCCGGCCGGGACCACCGAGGCGGAACTGATGGCCCTGATGAGGTCCGCGGGTTGAGCTCAGCCCACGGTGCCAAGGTGGAGGACCAGGACGGCCTTCACGGTGTCGGTGATGCGGGTCGTGCCGCACCGGAGTTTCCGCAGCAGGCGCCACTGATTCAGGGCAGCCATGGCCTGCTCGCCCACCGCGCGGATACGCGCATGGGACAGATTGAAACGGCTCGCTGACCGGTGGAGAGCTGCCGCGTTTGTGCGCTTTGGCCCGCCGACGGGCCGCACCGAGGCCGCAGCCCGGTCACCAGCACCCTTGGCCCAGGGCCCGTTACACCTTCGGCTTCGACGCCCGTCTCCTGGTGCCGCTTCACACCGTGTCACCGCTGTGGCTGTCGGACCGGGTGAAACACACGGTCAGCGGCCTGCCTCACAAAGCCCCGGGGCATGCTGGCATGGCGAAGGAGTTGGCATGAGTCTCTACAGCCGCATCACCCAGGTCGCTGTCCACCTGCCTGACGGCCGCCAGAGCGCGCGAGCTATCGAGGACCGGCTGCGTGAGCACAGCCCCGGTGTACGGGTTCCGGCCGGCTTGCCGCGGAGGCTCTACGGGCTGGAAGAGCGCATCGTCGCCGCGGACGGCGACTTGCCCTCCAACCTCGCCTCCCGTGCCGTCGCCCGTGTCCTGGCCCAGGCGGACCTCGAACCGGGCGAAGTCGACCTGCTGCTGTTCGCCGCTGTCAGTGCCGATGTCCAGGAACCCGCCAACGCCCACATCGTCGCCGCCCAGACCGCGCTGTCCTGTCCGGTCTTCGACGTCTCCAACGCCTGCAACAGCGTCCTGAACGCCCTGGACGTCGCGGACGCCTTCATCCGCGCCGGCCGTTACCGGCGGATCCTGATCGCATGCGGGGAAACCCTCAGCCGCCTCAGCCGATGGAACCTGACCCCCACCACCCTGCGGACCGGCCTGGCCTCCCTGACCGGCGGGGACATGGGCGCCGCCCTCCTCGTCGAAGCCTCCCCCCGGCCGGGCATCATCGCTCACACCTTCATGGCCAACTCCGCGGGTTGGCCGGCTGCCACCCTCTTCAACCCCCACCACGCCCCCGACGGCCCGCCGGGACTGCACATCGACTCCGAAAAGCTCCTCGCCTCCTTCCTCGGCATCGACACCCGCGCCGCGCAGTGGCTGAAGGAACAGCACGCCGATCCGAACGAACTCGGCCTGGTCTGTCTCCACCAGCCGTCCGTCCCCTTCGTCCGCACCTTCTGCGAACGCCTCAGCATCCAGCCCGACATGGTCGTGCCCACCTTCCACCGCTCCGGCAACATGGGCGCAGCCACCCTCCTCCTCCAACTCGACCACGCCGCCGACCAAGGTCGGCTACGCCCGGGCACACAGGTGGCCCTGTTCGGCATGGCCAGCGGCGCCAGCGGCGGCGTGATGCTGATCAGCTGGTAGACGCCGTGGTCCACGCGCTCGCACTCGTGACACCAGGAGCCGGACGGCAGGCTCCATTCGGGTTTCCGTGACCGCGTGCGCATTTCGACGGATGAGCGCTTGGCCGTAGCCCGGTGTCCAATCTGGCGCCTCGTATGGGTACTACCGGTCGTCAGTGGTGTTTCAGGCGTTGCTCTGGCAGGCAGGGTGTCGGGCATGGACATCTCCCCGTTCCTGCAGCGCAAGCTCGCCCGCCGCTTCGACACCTTCGACACCAACCATGACGGCTATATCGACCGCGCCGACTTCGAGTCGGCCTGCGACCGCCTCGCCGCCGCCTTCCAGCTCGCGCCCGAAGCCCCGCGCTCAAACACATGCGGGAGCTGAGCGACGGCCTGTGGCATCACTTGTCACAGGCCGCGGATGCCGATGTCGACGGGCGCATCAGCCTGGCCGAGTACCAGGCGGCGTTCGCCGCAGGGTTGCTGGTCACGCCCGCTTCCTTCGACGCCGGGTACGTGCCGTTCCTCGATGCGCTGATGGACATCGCTGATCAGGATGGTGACGGGAAACTGACCCGGGACGAGCAGGTTTGCTGGTCCGGCGCCCTGATGGGGCTGCCTGAAGCGGACGCTCGCGAGGTCTTCGGCCGCCTCGATCGGGACGCCGACGGGCTGATCAGCCGCGACGACATGCTCCAGGCAATCCGTGACTTCTACTTCAACGAGGAACCGACCTCTACCGGCGTGTGGCTGCTCGGACCACTGGACCCCGCATAGCAAGCAAACGTGTCGCCCAGACGGACCGGTGCGAATGGGGACGGTCGTTCGTGTCCGTTCGAACCGGCCGTACGGGGCACTACCGCCAGCCCGGGCGGCCGGCTGCTCCCGCAGACCCGGTATCGGCTGGCCGGTTGCCGCCGATTCCACCGCCGCTACGAACACAAGCCCGACCGCTTCCTCGCGTTCGTCGGCATAGCCGCAGCCCTCACTTGCCACCGCCGGCTCTGACGCAGACGTGAACCACAGGTCGGCACGCAGGGGCCGAGCTTCTTCCCTCCCATACGCCAGCACTTGGGCGAGCACCCCCGCCGAACCAGCGACGACGGTGCACTCAGAGACAGGTGAGAGAGCCACCCGATGAGCTACACACGGACAGCAAAGGCGTGAGGGCTGTGCAAGGTTTCGGCCGGACCTCTCGCCGGGGGCAGGGCACTACGGGTGCCTGTCCCTGACGCAGTCACATCTGCGCACCAGGTGACGTCACAAGGTCAGCCACAGTTATCAGCCGTCGACCCTGTAACAGCGGGTGGCTGCACGGGGAGGCCGGCCCGCATTTGCTCCGGAGCTGAACGCGCGGGCCGCCCTTTCGGCTGCTGCTGGGCAGAGGCTTGATTCAGACAAAGCTTCGATTGTGCACTCTGCAGTTGATCTCTCGAGGTTAGTGTCGCGGGGCGATCGCCTGGCACGGCCGGCACCGGCTTGCGCTGCTTGGGGGGAGGCGAGCGCACCTCCCTCCGCATGCCCATGTGCACCCACTGGGGTGTCACCTGACAGGGGAGGAAGTCATGCACGTGTAGAACCGCCGTCTGGCACGTGGACTTGTGGTCGGGGCCACGCTTCTCGGCTTCGCCGGAGCCACGCCCGCCTTCGCCGAAGGCAGCTGGAACTCGCACATAGACAACTGGACATACGGACTCGGGCCGTTTCGGGGCCGCCCAACTACGGCTTTGGAAAGACGTGTTCGGTCCGGATGACGACCAGGCCTGAGAAGCAGCTACTGCAACACGGTCTCGTGGGGGGGACAAGTCCCGTGGGTCGTACTACTTCGAACTCGACGGCTTCACGTACGGCAGCTACCTCGACGTCACCAGCGCCGTGACCAGGTACTTCCCTGGAACGCGTCCGCCTCACGGAATTGAGCAGCCGCAAGAGCCATCAGGTCTCAGGTGGCCAGCAGCGCCGGATGGGTATCGCCGGAGCCCTCACGCACAGCAGCGAACTGATCTTGATGGACGAGCCGACCGCCGGCCTCGATCCCCAGCAACGCGCTGTCTTTCGCTCGCTCGTGGAAGAGCTCAGCAAGAACATGCAGGTGGTCGTGTCAACCCACCAGACCGAGGACCTCGCCGATCTATACAGCCATGTCGTGGTCCTCGACCGCGGCACGGTCCGCTTCCAAGGCACTACCGGCGCCTTCGACGCCCTCGCTGAGGGAGTCGACTCCCCCCGAGGCCGAGCAGAGGCCGCTTACGCCCGTCTCGTGGGCCAGGAGGCGTAACCGATGCTGCTGCGCACGACTCTCCGCTCCTCATCGGCCACCTATGTGCTGCCGTTCCTGCTCGGCTTCGTGGTCGTCGCTCTTGGCGACGACCTGTCGGCCTGGGTCACTCCCCACTACTGGCCCTCGGCCACCGGAAGCGCCACCTTCGCTCTTCCGTTTGTCAGCGCCGCCTGCGCCGCGAGCGCAGCATGGGAGGCAGCGCGACTGCACCGCGGGGGAGTGTTCGACCAAGCCCCCGTCCGGAGCCCGCTGGCCATCACGCTGCCCGTACTGCTTCCCGTGACGGTCATGGGCTTTCTCGGCATGGGCACCGCTCTGCTGCTGGCCGCATCAGCAACCGACCCCGGCTTCGGCATTCCCCACCTCGGCATCCTCCTGATCACCCTCGCCGTCGTGGCGGCCAACACCCTCGCCGGATACCTCCTCGGGCGCCACATGTCCGGCGTCCTGGCTGCACCTCTCGCGCTCATCGCCGGTTTCTTCCTTAACGCCTACCCGTCCGCCTGGAGCATCTACTGGCTTCGCCATCTCGTCGGAGGAGGCCTCGACAGTTGCTGCTCCATCGACACCATGGTCGACAGCCGAGCCCTCTGGAGCGCCGCCGTCTTCACCGCTGCCGTGTCTTTGTCCGCAGGGCTGATCATCCAGCGACGAGATCAGGTACGCGCCCGGGTCATTGCCGTCGCCCTTGTCGTGTCAGGGTTCGGCTGCGCCGCCTACATCGCCCGCGACCTCGGCCCCGAGCCCGTCCAGGCGCGCCAGACCGGCGCACTGATCTGCGAAGGACAGCAGCCTCGTATCTGCCTATGGCCCGAAGTTGACAACCGGCCGCTCGTACAGCGCGAGACCACCAAGGCAGTGGGGCGGCTGCGAATGGCCGGTATCAGCGTTCCTGACACCTTCACCATGGCGCAAAAGCCGCCAGCCGGAGCGGCGAAGCTCGGCATTCCCACCAACCCGCGCCTCGCCGACATCCCCTCAGGCGTCGTCTCCGGGCTCCTGCCCGAACCTCCCGCCTGCGCCCTGCACGGTGAGCCGTATCCGGCCATCGAAGCCGCTGCACCGGTCGCTGCCTGGTTGCACGCCACCGCCGGTGAGCCGGCCGACAGCGTCGCCGGTCGATTCGGGCCCAAGGAATCCGGCATGGCCGCGGCCGTCATGAAGGAACCACGACAGGCCCAGCTCGACTGGTACGAGCGCAACCGCAAAGCCATGCAGTCCTGCAGCACACCGCCCCAGCTCGCCATCGCCAAGGACACACGATGATCTGGTGGCTCAAGTTGCGGGCCGTGCCCGCGCTCGCCGCAGGAACCACCGCGACCTTCCTGATCGGTTTGCTTATCGGCAGCTCAGAGCTGCCTGTCCCGGCAGTAGCCGGACAGGCAGGGCACTTCCTCGTCGGACACCTCATCACTCTGGTGCCCGGTGTCCTCCTGCTCTACGGGGCCGCACGCGCGGACCAGCGCACAGAGCGCATCTCCACACGTCCCCTGTCGTCCTGGGACACCTGCCTGGCCCTGGGAACAGCGGCAGTAGCCATGGCGGCAGCTGTCCTTTGTCACCTGCTGTGGCGTACCGACATCGCCATGGTCCTCGGCCGCAATATCGCCGGATACATCGGCATGGCACTGCTCCTGGCCCCTCTCCTCGGCCATCGAGTAGCGGGCGCCGCCCTGGCGACCGTGCCCCTCATCTGCGCAGCAGCCGGATGGGGCCCAGGAGGTCGACCACAGCCATGGGCTTGGCTGCTCCACCCCGGCAACTCCCTTCCCGCACTCGCCCTCGCAGGCGCAACACTCTGCGCCGGCACGGCGGTCACAGCACTGATCGGGAGAGGCGCCGCACCCCTGATCGCAAGAATCCAGTAAGCGCCGCGCGCGGGCGACGACGCCGATAAACGTCGTTGCGGGTGCCGCCGGTCGGCAGGACCGCGAGCGGAGTGTCGTGTCCGTCGGCGATGAGGTGGTGCTTCGAGCCGGCCCGCCCCCGGTCGACCGGCGATGGCCCTTCTGCCTCCCCCTTTAGCGCCCTGACGTAGGGGGGAGTCGACCACGCAGCGGGGCCGGTCCAGCCGGAAGACGGCATTGCGCTCGGCCAGCAGCACCTCATGCAAGCGTTGCCGGACGCCGCCTCGTTCCAGTCCCGCAACCTGCGCGGGACCATTCCCGCGTGGGCGGTCATCTCCGCTATGAGCCGAGGGCTTCGTCGAGGTGCTTGTTGACGGCGGTGATGTGACTGATGCCGATGTGCATCTCGGACGCCATCAGGTCGAATGCTGCCTGGTCTCCGCTGACGGCGCCTTCGGAACCGGCTGCGGCTGATGTGGCGAGGTGTTCGAGGGCGAGGGTCCAGCCCCGGACCCCGACCTGCCGGAGCGGATGGCCGAAATCCGCACCTACTGGCCGAGGTTGTCGGTACAGCGGTTACCCCGTCGGTCTTGGCGCTATCGGGCGACAGTTGCGCTGACGGTCTTGCCGCCGGACGTCCGGCGGGTCACCGAGGTGGTGTGGGCGAGGCGGTTGACCATGGGCCAGCCGAAGCCTCCGGTGCCGCCGTTCAGGTCGGGGGTGCGCATGCGTGGGGGCCGCGGGCTGCGGTCGTGCACGGCCACTTCGATGCTGTCCGGGTTTGCGGTCAGGTCCAGGGTGCAGGCGCCGCCGCCGTGGCGCAGGGCGTTGGTGACGAGCTCCGAGACCACCAGGATCACGGTGTCGGCGGCTTCGGAAGCGATCGGATGTAGGAGTCCTTCAAGAAAGTCCCGGGCGCTCTCGCGTGCCCCGGCGACGGATGTCTCGGGGCGGCCGGTTGCGACGGTGACGCTCATCGTGTCCATCAGGCCACCACCCCTGTCTCTGCATCGTCCTGCCCGGTCCTGACTGCCGCTTGTGCCCGGCCTGCGGCTCGTCAACCCCTCCAAAGTCTCCGTTCGAGACCGATTACCTCATCGTCGAACACGCGAAAATCTATGTTGGCTGGAGTAGACATTGGGTGTTGGCCTGGTTATGGTCTCTCTCGTAGCCCAGAAAGACAGCAGGGCCTGGCAGAGACGAACCGCCGGGCAAGCAGTACCAACAGCGGTACTCGCAGGTGCAGTTGGCAGGACGGTGCGGTGGCGGAGTTTCGAAGCCAGGGTTGGTGCAGGACGGCGACGGGACTGGCGACCGGATCGGGTGGCCCGCAGTGATCAGGGGCCGCCGTGAGCAGTACCGCAGTTGACGCAGTACCAGTAAGCGAAGTTCGCACAAGCCAGCAGTGAAGTCAGTGAGCAGCACCTCGGTGAAGGCGTCGGCTGCGGACGCGCGCATCGGGAAGTTCGGCAGTGGGGTTCTAAGCCAGAGCAGACGCAGGATGGGCGACGGGGCTGGCTGCCGAAGGTGGCGCTGTCAGAGGCCACTGAGCAGTTCGCAGTACCAGCAGTACGCAGTTGATCGCCGAGGAAGAACGGAGGAACCCGCGCCATCAGGATCGCCCGGACGGAAGTCTTGCATCCGGGTACCGCAGGACATCGATAGTGAGGTGGTCTCCGGTCACACATCCGCGATCCCCGCATCCCCGACAGCATTCCGGTCGGGTCTGCGGAAACAGAACGCCGGCGCAGTACCAGGGCCGGCAGATGGTGTAGCAGTTCCTTCGGGGCCCTGGTGCCGTACGGCACCAGGGCCCCTCCAGCGTGTTTCACAGAGAGGTGCGATGACAGCAGACGACTCGTTCGGCCGTCCCGATGACGACGACTACCCCGCCTACGCGATGGGCCGGGCCGCCGAAATGCTCGGCACCACCCAGGGCTTCCTCCGCGCGATCGGCGAGGCCCGCCTGATCACACCGCTGCGCTCCGCGGGCGGACACCGCCGCTACTCCCGCTACCGGCTGCGCATCGCGGCCCGTGCCCGGGAACTCGTCGACCAGGGCGCCCCGATCGAGGCCGCCTGCCGCATCATCATCCTCGAGGACCAGCTCGAGGAAGCCCGGAGCATCAATGCCGAACACCGCCACACGGCCGAATCGGCGACCCCAACGGCCGCGGCCTGAGACAGTGCGCGCCCGCCGGAGACCGGTAGGCCCCGCGCACGCATGCCGAGTACGGGCATGAGGCGTTGCCGGTGGTGACGGAATGCGCGTACGTGTAGCGTCCCGGTCAGCTTTCAGCACCGGCAGTGCCACCACGCCAACTCCGGATCCGCCATGGGCTCGTGATGTGTTCGCCTGAGCAGCAACTCATCGAGGCTCTCGACCTGTACCTGAAGCTCGGCAGCGGCGCTCGGGGGCAGCATGAGCAGAGCTTCTTGCAGCTTGTCCCGAGCCCAGCCCTCACCGCAGCACGGGCAGGTGAACTCGGCCTCCCAGCGCCTCCAACGGCGCTTGGTCCCGTGGACCCGGACAGACCACACACTCAGTGCCACCGACACGATGCCTGGGGTCAGTCGTTCTCGTTCGAGTGTGCGGACGGCCGCATTCGCTGCCCCCGACAGTCTGTGGACATCGCGATAGCGCACCCAGGGCCGTCCCCATACGCGTTCACGCGGTCGAAGTGAAACTGGCGTTCTACGCGGCACGGCCCCTTCGGACATCAGTCATGAACAACATCTTCCCACAGCCCAAGATCGGCGGACAGGGGCAGGCAAAGCCGCTGATCACAGGGCATGCACAGAACACCCGGTGCGCTGACATCCCTTCGTGCGAGGTGGGGGGAGAGACCTGCTCGCTTGGTCTCGGGCGGCGCTGCGCTCTGCCAGGCCGAGGAGCTGGCGGCGCCGAGCGCACCACCGTGTGCGGGCACCTCGGGTGACGGGGCGGATTTGCTCAGCCGTCGAGTAGCCGCCATGCGGTGAGGGCAAGCCTGACCCGCATTAGTCCGGTAGGTTCAGTGAGTTCTATGCCCAGGGTCTTTGCGACCTGTTCGAGTCGGCGGGCGACGCTGCTGTGGTGCAGGTGGAGGAGGTCGGCGGCCCGGCGTAGGGAGCCGGTGGCGCAGTAGGTGTGCAGCGTCTCCATGTCTTCCGGGTTGCCGGAGATCCGGGCAATGGCGGCCACGTCGGCGTTGTCGCGCGAGGCGTCCTTGGGTATCTCGGCCAGGAGCGCCAGCGCGCCCAGGTCGGCGTAGCGGACGACCGGTTCGCGCGGGCCGGTGAAGCGGAGGGCGGTGCGGGCCTGCCGCCAGGAGAGGTCGGGGCTTTGCGCGGCGCCGATGCCCGCACGTACGCCCGCCGGGAACCTGGCCGGGTCGATGGCGGCGGCCAGGATGACGCCCACGTCGGCGAGAGGTGCCGCCTTCACCGGGCCGGCCGGGCACAACAGGCCGCCGAGACGGCCGAGCGGGAGCCGAGACCGTACGGCGACGACGCGGACCGGAAGGTCGGCGGCGAAACCCAGCAGCCGTAGCGCCCGGGCTCTGGCCGCCTCGTCGCTGTCGGCGCTGATCGCCAGTTCGACCAGGGCGGGGTCGGCCATGGTAGTGCGGGCCGGGCCGTACTGCTCGGCGACGGCCGCGGCGGCGATGGCGAGCCGGTCGAGGAGCAATTCGTCGAGGGGATTCGGCGGGCTGGGGCGTTCCAGCCACACCGTGCCGATCTCCTCCTCATCCAGAGTGATCGGCACCGTTGTGGACGCGGGTACCGGCGGGGTGGATGTCTGACTGCCGTCGGGCGAGACGCGGGTCACCCGCCCCGTCCCGTGGAGCCGAATCCCTGCTACGCACTCGGCCAGGCCCGCCGAGGCCCGGGCGAGCGCCGGGAGGTCCACCCGTCGGCGCATCAGCGTGTCGTAGAACGCGACAATGCGCATCGCGCCGTCGACGTACGGATCGAGTCCCGACAGCCGAACGGCCAGTGCTTCCATGGCAGAAGGATAGAAGGATCAGGGCGCGCCGATTGGTGCGTGTTGGCGGTGGGATGCGCGACGGATGGCGGGTGACCCACCGGGTGACGACCGTGAGGATGGTCGTCATGGATCCCGAACTCGAAGCTTTCATCCCGTTTCTCCCGCAACTCGACATGAACGACCCGGTCACCTCGCGCAAGAACTTCTCCGAGCGTGCCGCCGCGGCGCCGGCACCGGACACCTCGAACATGGAGGTCGAGGACCGCACGGTGTCCGCCGACCCGGACGTGGCGGTGCGGGTCTACCGCCCGCACCAGGCGCAAGGCGCCATCGTCTGGCTGCACGGCGGCGGCGGGGTCTTCGGTGACCTGGACACCGAGCATCCCTGGGCCGCCCGGATCGCGGGCTTCTCCGGGGCGGCGGTGATCTCGGTGGGCTACCGCCTGGCGCCCGAACACCGCTTCCCGGCCGCCCTCGACGATGCCTATGCCGTACTGACCTGGACGGCCGAGCACGCGGACGAACTCGGCATCGACCCGGCGCGGATCGCGGTCGGAGGACACAGCGCCGGGGCGAACATCGCGGCCGCGGTGGCTTTGCGGGCGCGCGACGAGCAGGGACCGGTGATCCACTTCCAACTGCTCAACCAGCCGGGACTGGACGACCGGCAGGAGACGTGGTCGGCGCGGAACTTCACCGCAACGCCCTGGTTCAACCGCGACAAGCTCGCCGCAGCATGGCGGCACTACCTGGGCTCCCGGCCCGCCACACCGTACGCCGCCCCGGCTCGGGCCGCCGATCTCTCCGGCCTGCCACCGGCCTACATCGCCACCGCCGAGTTCTGCCCGAACCGCGACGAGGGCATCGCATACGCGCTGCGCCTGATGCAGGCGGGCGTGTCGGTCGAGCTCCACCAGTGGCCCGGCACCTTCCACGGCTCCCAGGCGATCCTGTCCGCCGAGGTCTCGCAGCGGCAGAACGCCGAACTCGGCGCCGCCCTGCGGCGCGCTCTGGCCAAGTGAACCGGGGATACCGAAAGGCCTGGGGACAGCCCCCGTTGCACTCATCGATCACGAAAGGACCGGTGTCTTGAAGATCCGACTGGCGATATGTGGAAGCGTGGCCGCGCTGAGCGTCTGTGCGGGCACGGTGGCGGCAGCTCCCACGCCCGACGGGACAAGGGCCGCGCCGGTTGCCGGCACGAGCCCGGCCACCGGCCTCGATCCCGTAGAGCTGAAGTCCACCATGGACGGTGTCCACCGCGCCGGCGTGCCGGGGGTGTACGCCGAGGTACGCGATGCCGGCCGGACATGGCGCGGCGCCTCCGGGGTCGCCGATGTCAGGACCGGCCGTCCCGTCACGCCCGACATGCGCCAGCGCGTCGGCAGCATCACCAAGACCTTCACCGCCGCCGCAGTCATGCAGCAGGTCGAGCAGGGCCGCATCCAGCTCGACGCACCCATCGGCGGCTACCTGCCGCAGCTGGTGCCGGGGGAGCGCGGCAAGAAGATCACGGTGCGCATGCTGCTCAACAACACCAGCGGCCTGCCCGACTACATCCGCTACGCGTTCCCTTCTCTGCAGGACATGTCGCCCAAGAGCCTGGACGACAACCGGTTCAGGCAATTCCGCCCGGCCGAGCTGATCAAGATGGGGGTCGACGCGCCTCCCGCCGGGGAGCCCGGAGCCACTCCGGGCGTGTACTCCAACACCAATTACCTGCTCCTCGGCCAGCTCTTGGAGCAGGTGACCGGTACCACGGCCGAGAAGTACATCACCCGAAATGTCATCGAGCGTGCCGGGCTGCGGCACACCGGGTTTCCGGCGAGGCCGCGTATCGAGGGACCGCATTCGCGGATGTACGAGTCTCTGTGGGGCCTGAACGACCCGCCGCGCGACTACAGCGTCTACAACATGTCGTGGACGGGAACGGGGGCCGCTCTCGTATCGACCATGGAGGATCTCAACCGCTTCTACGGCAAGCTGCTCGACGGCAAGATCGTCAACCAGGCGTCGCTGGCGCAGATGCAGCGCACGGTCCCGGTCGTCGCGCTGGACGGATCGTTGATCGAATACGGCCTCGGTCTGCACAAGGTCGCCATCCGGGATTGCGGCACCTTCTGGGGCCACGACGGCACGGTGTGGGGCGCCGGCACGATGTCCCTGACCCGGGCCGACGGCGAGCGCCAGTTGTCCGTCGCGCTCAACCTTCAGAGGTGGAACAAGCCGGACTCCTCGGGGAAGCCGCAACACCACCCCATCGACGCCGCGCTGAAGTCGCTGTACCGGCAAGTGATGTGCGGTGACGCAAACGCCCAGGCCGAGAAGGCTCACAACATGTCACCCAGTACCTCGGTGACATCGAGACCTGCCGCCGCCGCCTCGACGCCTGACGGGTGGGGTGCTCACACGGGCCGGTAGTGCTCGCCGAAGAGTCGTGCGACGAGTTCGCCCCGGCTGGAGACCTCGGCCTTGCCGAAGACGGCCTTGAGATGGTCGCGCACGGTGTGCGGGGAGATGAACAGTGTCGCGGCGATCTCGGTGGTGGGCAGCCCGCGCGTGATGAGCTGGGTGATCTCCAGCTCTCGCGGCGTCAGGCCGTACGCCTCGGCGATGAGGACCGCCCGGTCGGTGGCGGCCGCCGGCTCGATGACGAGTGCCACGGGACCGGGTTGCCCAGCGGGGCCGCTGAGACAGGAGGCGTGGCAGGTCAACCAGCGGCCGTCAACGGTTCGGATGCGCATCCTCGCGCCGCCTGCCCGGTCGCGGCCCCGGGCGATCGCCCGGGCCTGCAGCGCAGTGGCGACCACCCAGATCGGCAGCCTCAGGCCCAACTGCGAGGGGGTGGAGGGACCTTCAGGGAGCTGAGAGAAGTGCTGCCGCGCCTCTTCGTTGATCGACGTCGGCTCGCCGGAAGGATCGAAGAGCACCAGTCCGGGCGCGGGTGCGTCGGTTCCGCCGCCGGACGCGGACGGGCGGGCGAACCGGCGCAGCCGCGAGGCCAGCGGACCGGACAGACCGGCCAGCAGCATGGTCTCGGCCGGGCCGAACGGGGCGCCACCGCTCATACGGAACAGACTCACCACGGCCCATGGCCGGTCGCCGACCCGCAGCACGGCCCGTAGCTCGTCGTCCACGCCCTGACTCCCGAGGAGCCGGCGGAAGCGCGCGCTGCGCGCGGGCAGGTCGCCGGTGACCGCGCGCAGACCGGCCGCCGGGACGGCGGCGCGGGTGAGGTCACGGAACGGGAGGACGTTCTCCTCCAGGAGTTCGCTTTCCCAGTACTCGGCGCAGCCCTCGCTGGAGCCGAGGTACTCCACCAGCATCGGCGCGGTGATGAGACCGGTTTCCGGGTCGGTGGCCGCCCATACGGCCGAGTCGAACGGAATGTGACGCCGCAGCTTGGCGGACGTCCGGCTGAAGAGTTCGCGTGTGTCGGTGGCCCGATCCGCACCCGACAGCACCTTGGCGTGAGCTGGCAGCACCTCGGCGTGGCGGCGCGCATCGGACATGGAGATCCCTCCCGTGGTCTGGATGCAGGCCAGCCTGCCCGCCCTCCTGTCCTGCACCAACCCCCCGTTTGAGGGGGTTATTTCCGGCCGGTCACCCCTCGCGGGGGATGGGGCTCGGCACTGGGGGCGGCGAGTCTCGATGAGGCCGCGGCTCCTTTCGGCGGCGGCCCGGAACGTGAAGGGAAGGACGAAGAACATGGACATCGCAATCGTCGGAGCGGGTGCTGCCGCGGTCGGTCTGCTGGACAGCCTGGCGGCCACCGCCGACAGCCCTGGGGCCATCACGGTGTTCGAGCCGTCCCCGCATCTTTGGCGAGGCCGCCCGTACGGCCCTGACCTGGACACGGTGCTGGTCAACGCACCACCGGCCATCATGTCGATCCGCCACCTGGACTTCGCGCACTACGCGGCCTGGCTGGGCACGCGCGGCCCGGTTCACCTCGACGAACGGCTCGGACAGCCGCTGGTTCCGCGCGCGCTCTACGGCGAGTACCTGGCACACACCGCCGAGACAGCGCTGGCCACCCTGCGCGAAGACGGCTGGCGGGTGCGCGTCGTCACCGCCCACGTCACCGGGGCAGCCCGGTCCGGGGCCCGCTGGTCGCTCCGCACCGAGGACGGACGCGGGCACGAGGCCGACCACGTAGCCCTGTGCGTGGGCGGGGGAACGCCGCAAGACCACTACGGTCTCGGCGGCGCCTCCGGTTTCGTGGACGATCCGTACCCGCTGGCACGCATACTCGACCAGGTCGCGGCCGACAGCAACGTCGCGGTCATCGGGAGCGGACTGACCGCGGTCGACGTCGTCGTGTCACTCGCCACGCGCGGGCACACCGGGCCGACCACGCTGCTGTCCCGCAGCGGTGTGCTGCCCCACGTCTGGCAGCGCCCGGTCGAGCACCGGCCGCAGCATGTGACCGCCGAGCGGGTGGCGGCCCTGCACCAGCACCACGGTGCCGTTGCCCTCCAGGACCTCATAGGGCTGCTGCGAGCCGAACTGGCCGAAACGGGAGAGGACTTCGAATCCTTCATGGCCGAACTGCTGGCGACCATGACTGAAGATCCGGTCCGGCGCTTGCGGGCGCAACTGGACGCTGTCGACGACTCCAGGATCGGCCGCCGGGTCCTCCAGGAGACAGCGCACAGCGTTGGACCCTATGCGTGGCGGCTCCTGCCCGAACCCGAACGCCTGCGGCTACGACGTCACTTCCGCATGGCGACGAGTGTGGCCTCACCGATGGTCCCGGTGAACGCCGCCACCATGATGCGGCTGTTGGACTCCGGGCAACTCACCATCGCCCCGGGCGTCCGCAAGATCGAGGCGGCGGACGGGGTGTTCCGGGTACGCCGCGACGACGACGAACGCACTTTCGACGCCGTCATCAACGCCGTGAACCCGCCACCGCAGGCGATCCCTCGGAGGGCCGGGCAGTTGGTCACGGCCCTGCTGGCCGACGGCTCCGCCGAGCTGCACCCGGCCGGTGGGCTGGTTCCGGCTGACCCGCGCCTGCACGTGGTGGGAGACCTCGCCGGGGGCGGTCCGTTCATTACGTCAAGCATTGCGGGCGTAGCGGCCCAAGCGGCACGGGCCGCGCAGACGATCGTCGCGGCCGGCGATAGCGGAGCCATGTCTTAACCGACCATGGAACGTGCGGGTCGAACGGGTTTCCCGCCGGGGTGGTCTTTCCGTTGTACGTGCATAAAGGCTCGGTCAGGTACGGCGCGATGCACCCCAGAACCTCCGGACCGACCTCCCACCCCTCATCGAGAAAGACAACACTACTGTTGCTTGGCTAACGAGGCATTCCCTGCTCTTACCTGGACAAGTCCCATCACCGGGACAGCCAACTACCTTGCACCAGATGGTGGAAGAAGCGCGGGCAAGGACTCGCTCGTGATGCTCCACCGGCCGGCGACCTGGGCGGCCAGGGCCGGCTGCAAGGACAAGATCATCGTCGTCCACTGCGACCTGGGGGAGGCCCGATCGGTCCCTACGGCCGCGAGGCGGACATGGCGGCCACGATAGCGCTCGTCGCACAGCACCATCTGATCTTCTGACGAAGCGCCGCGGCTCCCGATGGTGCGCGCTGCCTGCGGCCCATGGCCCGTGCGGTCTTCCGGTCGGGCGTTTCGCGTCCCGTCCGTCCCTCCGTTGAGATGCGGTGCGGGACCTGCTGTGTGCGTGAACTGCCGCGCTCCGGCTCGGCGAGGGGCGAGTGAGCACCGCTTGGTGCAACCCTTGGGTTGCACCTCAGATTCTGATGTGCAACTCTGGAGTTGCATCTGATGGCGGAGCGAACAAGGAGTCCCCTCATGAGCGAGGACAGGATCGAAAGCGAGACCCTCATCGCGGCACCGCTGGAGCGGGTCTGGTCGCTGGTGGCGCAGCCCGGGTTCTGGGTGGCCGACAAGGCGAGCCTGCCCGGCACCGTGGCCAGGGAAGGTGAGTCGATGGTGGCCAAGAACGCCGAGCACGGCGACTTCCCGGTGCGGGTGGAGAAGGTCGAGCCGCCCACGTACCTGGCGTACCGCTGGACCAGCGCGTTCCCCGGCGAGGAACTGCGCGAGGACAACAGCACCCTTGTGGAGTTCACGTTGACCCAGGAGGGCGGGCAGACGCGGCTGCACGTCGTCGAGAGCGGGTTCGCGGCGCTGGCCGGGTCCCAGGAACTGCGCAGCCAGAACCGGAAGGACCACAGCGAGGGCTGGCCCCTGGAGCTCGACGCGCTCAAGACGCGCGCCGAGCAGCCGTCCGCGTGACGGACGGAGCTCGTGGCGCCGGTGAGGCCGTCGACAGCGTGCTCGTCGCGCTGGCCGACCCGACGCGGCGTCAACTGCTGGAACTGCTCGCCGCGAAGGGCGAGGCCACCGCGACGACGCTCGCCGAGCAACTTCCCGTGTCGCGGCAGGCGGTGGTCAAACACCTCGCCGTGCTGGACGCCGCCGGGCTGGTCTCCGGGACCCGGGTGGGGCGCGAGGTGCGGTACGCGGTGCGGCCCACGGCGCTGGACGCGACGGCGCGATGGATGGCCGCGCTCGCCGCCGACTGGGATCGGCGGCTGGCGAACATCAAGCGCGTCGCCGAGGCGGCGGAGGAAGCGGAGCGGGATACGCGCTAGCGCTCCGGGCCGCCGTTCCTCCGGCCGAAGGCCGACCGGGCGTCGGTGAGCTGTGGGGCAGTCGGTCGCGGGGCCGGCCCGGCCACGGAACCGGAGTCGCTGCCGCCGCGGCTCGGTGAGCGACCCGAGCACACCGAGCCGCGGTGGCGCATGCCCCAGGGTCCTGGGCCTCTGCCCGCCCACCACCGGCCTGACCTTCGGTGTCCCGGAACCGGCGTCCGTGGCCGCGGGGGTGGTCGCCGGGCGCTTCGGCGCAGAACGACGCCGGCGGTGCTGTGCGGTGCTCGGAGGTGCGGTGCTCGGCGGCCCGGTGGTGCGGTGCTCGGCGCCAGGCGGAGGGTGGCTGGTTAGGATGCGGGCATGAGTCAGCACACCCGCCGCGAGGTCGGCCCCTCCAGGGCCCGTGCCTACGTGATGCTGGTGCTGGCCGTCCTTCTGGGCGTAGTGGCCATGCACGGACTGGCGCCGGGTACCGCCGTCGCTGCCACCGGCACGGTGTCGACCACCGCCGCTCCGACGGCTCCCGCCGAGGTGCACGACGACCCGGCCGGTTGTGACTGCGTACACGGGGACGACCACAACGGTGGGAGCGGGCATCTCTCGCACGCCGACGAGACCTGCGCCGCGAGCGGCACGAGCGCGGCCCCCGCACTTCCCGCCCTCGTCCCGTCAGTGGTCTGCACGGCGCCCGCCGCGGATCATCCGGCAGCTGCCTTCGATGCGGCTCCAGGCGTCCGCGCCCCGCCGTCACTGAGTGAACTGCAACTCCTGCGCATATAGGGCAACCCTCGGCGCGCCGGTCTTCCCGGCCGGTGCCGCCGTGCGAACCATGCCCGATCGAAGCACCGTCACAGGAGTAGCACCACCATGACCGCACACCGTTCCATGATCCGTCGCGCCGCCGCTGTCGCTGCCGCGGCCACCGCCGCCGTTCTGCTCGCCGCTTGCGGCGGCGCAGACGACAGCTCCTCCGGCCACGGCGGCCACGCGCCCTCGGCGCCCGGCACCGCGACGTCGGCCTCCGCCCAGGAGGGCGAGCACAACGCCGCCGATGTGACCTTCGCGCAGGGGATGATCCCGCACCACCGGCAGGCCGTGGAGATGGCCGACCTGGCGGCGACCCGCGCGGGCTCCGCGGACGTCAAGGCGCTGGCCGCCGAGATCAAGAAGGCGCAGGACCCGGAGATCAAGACCCTGTCCGGGTGGCTCACCTCGTGGGGCGAGGACGTCCCCAAGGAGGACGAGGGCGGCGAGCACGCCGGGCACTCCATGTCCGGGATGATGACGCCCGAGGAGATGGCGGAGCTGGAGAAGGCGTCGGGGGCGGCCTTCGACACCGCGTTCCTCGAGATGATGGTCAAGCACCACGAAGGTGCCGTCGACATGGCGAAGACCGAACAGGCCGACGGCTCCTACCGGCCGGCCAAGGACATGGCCGGCGACATCGTCACCTCCCAGAGCGCCGAGATCACGCGCATGAACGAGCTGCTCGGCAAGAACTGACGGCGGAGTTCCCCGGAGCGGGGGCGGCGCTGCCGCCCCCGCTGTTCCCCGGCCGAGGGGACCGGGGCCGACGGCACCGGCTGCCCCGGCCGGGTCCGGTGCTGTCCCGGCCGGGTACGGTGCCGGCCGGTTCTGGCGCCGGCAGGGGCGGCCGCCGCTTCGACGGCAAGGCTCGGCCGCCGGTGTTCAGCGCAGGGTGAGCGGCGTCTCGGATTCCACGCGGTTCAGCTTCTCGGGGTTGCGGACGAAGTAGAGGCCCGTGACCCGGGCGTCCTCGACGCTGATCGCCATGATGCCGTCGATCTCGCCGTCCAGGTGGACGAGGAGTGCCGGGCTGCCGTTGACGACCGTGGGAGAGACGGTGATCAGGCGCTTGTTCTTGCCGAGACCACCCATCATGAAGCGGGCCACCTTGTCGGCGCCGACGATCGGCCGCAGCGCGGCCTGCTTGATGCCGCCACCGTCGCTCATCAGGACGATGTCGGGGGCGAGAACGTCGAGGAGTTCCTGGGTGTCGCCGGATTCCAGAGCGCGCCGGAAGGACTCCAGGGCGGCCCGGGTCTGTCCGGCGGTGACCGCCTGGCGGGGGCGGCGGGCGTCGACGTGGCGACGGGCGCGGTGGGCGATCTGGCGGACGGCCGCGGGGCTCTTGTCGACGGCGGCCGCGATCTCGTCGTAGCCGACGTCGAACGCCTCGCGCAGCACGAAGACGGCGCGCTCTGTCGGCGACAGCGTTTCCAGGACGAGCATCATCGCCATCGACACGCTCTCGGCGAGTTCGACGTCCTCGGCCACATCGGGTGCGGTGAGCAGGGGTTCGGGCAGCCAGGGGCCGACGTAGGCCTCTTTGCGGCGCTTCATGGTACGCAGCCGGTTCAGCGCCTGCCGGGTCGTGATCCGGACCAGGTAGGCACGGTGGTCACGGACCTGTTCCAGGTCGACCTTGATCCACCGCAGCCAGGTTTCCTGGAGGACGTCCTCGGCGTCGGCGGCCGATCCGAGCATCTCGTAGGCGACGGTGAAAAGCAGGTTGCGGTGGGCGACGAAGGTGTCGGTCGCCGGGTCCGCGTGCTGGTCGCTCATCCGTCGACCCCTTTCCTTCGCGGCCGGGCCTGATCGCCGACGGCCTTCGAACGTGCATCCACAGCGGTATTCGACCGGACCGCCCGGCGATGCGTCGCCTGGGCTACGAATTCGGCGGTGGCCGGCGCCGCGCCGCCCCCGGCGGCCGTGACTCCGGCGCAGCCGCCGGTCACGACCACATCGGTGATCGCGGCCATGGTGTCTCCTTCGCGTC
Organism: Streptomyces kurssanovii; assembly: GCF_040677245.1. Lineage (NCBI taxonomy): Bacteria > Bacillati > Actinomycetota > Actinomycetes > Kitasatosporales > Streptomycetaceae > Streptomyces > Streptomyces kurssanovii. Next base: position 24,051 of record NZ_JBFAQK010000006.1, on the reverse strand, counting down.
GGTGCCGAGGGGATTCGGCCTCAAGACACCGGGCGGCCGGTCGCTGTGACAGCGTGTGGGAGAGATCACTCCATGGGTGGGGGCGTCGGTCCCCAAGGTGGGTGCCGGCCATGGCCGAATGCGGTCAGTGCTCGGGGCGCAGTCCCGTCAGAGTGACGCCGACGAGGCGGCGGACCGCGGCCTTGCTCCGCAGACCGCCGGCCGCGGTGAGCGCGTGGAGGCAGTAGCTCGCCAGCTCGTCCGGTGCGACATCGCGGCGGATCCCGCCGCTGCGGGCCCCCTCGTCGAGCAGGTCGCGGATGATGCCGTGAAGATGCCCGTGGGCCCGGTCGACGTGCTCCCCGCGGTGCAGCAGGCCCGCCAGTTCGTCACCGTGACGCTCGTGCGCGATCGACGCGTACGCCTCAAGTACCGCCCGGAGCCGTTCGACCGGAGCGCCTTCCCGGTCCCTGACCTCCGCCAGGTGCGCCACGTGGGCGTGCACCTGGCGTTCGTGCCACGCCAGCAGCACTGCTTCGACGTCGGGGAAGTACTTGTAGAGCGTCGCCCGACCGATGCCGGTCTCCGTGGCGACCTGCGACATCGTCACCGACCGCAGACCCTCGGAGGCGACCAGGCGCGCGGTCGCGTCCAGGATCGCGTCACGCACCGCGCGGCGGTGTTCCTCGACCGTCTCGTTCCACAGCTTGGGCACGCCCTCAGTATGCTGCCCGCCCCAATGCGAAACGGCATGGCTATAGTGAAGACACGCTGTCTCGTAAAAGCGTGGCACGGGGTTCCGGCCGCGGATGACCGCCACAGATGAGGACCGTCATGACAGACCCGCTTGCCACTCCCGAACCTCCGGACGAGGGCGGTGCGCCGCGCTGGGTGAAGGTGCTCGGCGGTATCGCGCTCCTGCTCGTCGTGGTGATCGTGGTCGTGCATCTCGCCGGCGGCGGCATGGGAGGGCACACGCCATGACGACCATGACGCCCCGGACACGCAAGATCGCACTCACCGCGCACGTCACGTCGTCCGTAGGCTGGATCGGCGCGGTCGCCGTCTTCCTCGTTCTCGCCGTCACCGGTTCGACCAGCCAGGACCCTCAGACCGTGCGGGCCGCGTACCTCTCCATGGAGTTGACCGCACGGCTGGTCATCGTGCCGCTCGCGCTCGCCTGTCTTCTCACCGGGCTCATCCAGTCACTCGGCACGGTCTGGGGGCTGTTCCGCCACTACTGGGTTCTGGTCAAGCTCCTGATAGGCGTCCTGGCCACCGCGCTGCTGCTCGTCCATATGCGGCCCATCGGCCACATGGCCGACGCCGTCAGGCAGGCGACCCTGACGGACGGCGAACTCGGCGGCCTGCGCCTCCAGTTGGCCGCCGACGCCGGTGCGGCGCTCCTCGTGCTGTTCGTCGCGGTCGCACTGTCCGTCTTCAAGCCCCGGGGGGCGACGCGCTACGGGCAGCGCCGCATGCGGGCGGCCGCGCCGCGCTAGGACGTCCGGCCCGCCGTTCCGTTCGGCGGACCGCGGCCGGTGGCGTTCTCGGGCTGCCTTGGCCCGCGGGTCGGTGACCGACCGTCACGCGGCGGATTCCTGCCGCGTTCCGGCAGGCCTGGCCGTCCCGCCGATCCCCGTCGGGCCCGCGGCGGTCGGGACCTGGGGACGTCAGCACGTCTTGCACACTGCGGCTCATGCCGTCCGGGCGGGAAGCGAGCACATCACGGCATCAAGGAAGCGTAAAGACTGCCGGATCCCGGCAATGTATTGGAGCCCGAAGGATGGGAGCATCACCGCGTCGTCGGCGACGGGGCTCGGCGATCGGTGTTCGGGACGGGGGCGCACATGGGCTGGTTTCTCGGTCTCGGCATCGCAGGCCTGGTGCTTCTCGTCCTGTCCCTGGTCTTCGACGGGCTGCTGGAGGGCGCCCTCGACGGTTTGGGCGGCGGCGTGGACGGATTCCTTTCGCTTCCGGTCGTCGCCGGGTTCGTGTCGATGCTCGGTTTCGTCGGGGCGATCGTTCTGGGAACGACCGGGCTCGGTGCCGGCGCGGCCACCGGTGCCGGGGTGGTGGCCGGTCTCGGGGCCGGCACGCTGACCTGGAAGGCCGGTCGCGTCCTGATGCGGGGTTCCGGTTCGGCGGCCCTGCGTGGTGAGGACCTGGTGGGTATCGCCGGGATCGTCGTCACCGCGATTCCGGCGGAGGGCTACGGCGAGGTGATGCTGTACCCCGGGGGACAGCCCTCGAAGTACGCGGCGAAGAGCACCACTCCGGTCCCGCGTGGAGCCGAGGTCTGGGTCGAGTCCCTGCTCAGCGCCACGTCCGTCGCGGTGCGCCCCGTCGAACGCTGACCCGCCCCGTTCGGGCTGTCGGACTGTTCGGGCCGCCGGGTCCGACGCCCGTTCGGCCTGATCGATCCGATGTCCGGCCGGTCTGCCTCGTCCGGCCGTGTCGATGTGCTGTGCCTGTCCTGATCACGGTCCACCCAAGGGGGATTGCCATGAGCCCTGTACTCACCGCAGTGGTCGGCATCATCGTTCTCGTCGTCCTGCTCGCCCTCGTCGTCATCACGCGCTACAAGGTCGCCGGGCCGAGCGAGGCGTTCATCATCACCGGGCGACGCGGCAAGACGTCCACCGACCCGGACACCGGCCGGGTGTCCACCGACAACAGCGGTCAGAAGGTCGTGGTCGGCGGTGGCGTCTTCGTCGTCCCGTTCGTGCAGCAGAAGTTCACGCTCGACCTGTCCAGCCGGCACATCCCCGTCGCCGTACGCGGCGCGGTCACCCTGCGCGGCGTCAAGGCCAACCTCGAAGGCGTGGCGATCGTCAAGGTCGGCGGCGCCGAGGACTCCATCCGGGCGGCCGCTCAGCGGTTCCTCATGCAGCAGGACGGCATCGTCGGCTTCACCCAGGAAGTGCTGTCCGGCGCGCTGCGCTCCATCGTCGGCCGCATGTCGGTGGAGGACATCATCCGGGACCGGGCGGCGTTCGCGGGGCAGGTCGCCGAGGAGGCGGAGGCGAGCCTGTCCGGGCAGGGACTGGTGCTGGACGCCTTCCAGATCCAGGACATCACCACGGAGGGCTCGTACCTCGAGGACCTCGGCCGTCCCGAGGCGGCGCGCGCCAAGCAGGAGGCGGACATCGCCGAGGCCGTCGCCCGCCGGGCGTCCGAGCAGGCCAGGCTGAAGGCGGAGGAAGAGATCGCCGTCGCCCAGCGGACGTTCGCGCTCAAGCAGGCCGAGATCAAGGCCGAGACCGACGTGGCCGCCGCGAAAGCCGCAGCCGCGGGGCCGCTCGCCGAGGCCGACCGGCAGCAGGAGATCCTCAGCCAGCAGGAGAAGGTCGCGGAACGCCAGGCCGCGCTGACCGACCGCGAGCTCGACACGAGGGTGCGCAAGCCCGCCGACGCCGCCCGCTACCAGGCGGAGCAGGAGGCAGAGGCCCGCCGTATCGCACAGGTCAAGGAAGCCGAAGCAGAGGCGCAGCGCGCCAGGCTGACCGGCGAGGGCGAGAAGGCCCACCGGGCCGCACTCGCCGACGCCGTACGCATCGAGGGTGAGGCGCAGGCGGCCGCCATCGCCGCCAAGGGCGCCGCAGAGGCCGGCGCGATGCAGAAGAAGGCCGACGCCTTCGCCCAGTACGGGGACGCGGCCGTGCTGCAGATGCTCGTCGAGGTGCTGCCGCAGGTCGTCGCCAAGGCGGCGGAGCCGCTGTCCGCCATCGACAAGCTGACCGTCATCTCCACCGACGGTGCGGGCAAACTGCCCCGCGCCGTCGCCGACAACGTCGCCCAAGGGCTCGAACTGCTGGGCTCGACCACCGGCGTGGACCTCGCGGAGCTTCTCAAGGGCCTCACCGGGAAAGACGCGAAGGCACGCGACGGCGACGGGGCGATCGAGATCACCGACCGTCCGGGTCTGTGAGGAGAGGCCACCATTGACGCTCGTCCACGGTGTCGCCGTCGGACGGCGCCGCGGTGCGGGCGGGACCATGGCGGGGCGCCGACCGGCCGCCGCGCCCTCGACGAAACACCGGCAGCCCGAAAACACCAGCAGCCCGAAACACCGGTAGCCCGAGATCGGCAGCCCGGCCCCGACCGGCCGCTGCCGCTGCTTGGACGAGGCGGGCCGATGGGCGACACTGCAGGCATGACGGAGCCGCCGCTGGATGTGCTGATCGTGGGTGCGGGGCCGACCGGCTTGGCCCTGGCGGCGCAACTGCACGCGTACGGCGCCCGGTTCCGGATCATCGACCGGCACCTCGACCGCGCCCGCGAGTCCCGTGCCCTGGCCGTGCAGCCGCGGACCCTGGAGGCCCTCGCCCCCTTCGGGGTCAGCGAGGAGCTGGTGCGGCGCGGCAATCCGGCGGTGCGGCTGACGTTGCATCTGCCGGGCCGGACGGTGCGGGTGCCGCTGTTCGACCTGGGCGTCGCCGATACTCCGTACCCGTTCCTGCTGTTCCTGTCGCAGGCCGAGACGGAGAGCGTCCTCGGCCGCTTCCTGGCCGACAGCGGGACCCCCCTCGAGCGGGGTGTCGAGCTGTTGGAACTGGCCGTCACGGGCGAGCAGGTGGTCTGCCGGCTGAGGAGGGGCGACGGGACCGAGGAGCGCGTGACCGCGCGCTATGTGGCCGGCTGTGACGGGGCCCGCAGCACAGTGCGCCGGCAGGCACATATCGGTTTCGAGGGCCATTCCTACCCGCAGACGTTCCTGCTCGCCGACCTGGAGGCCGACGGTCTCGAACCGGGAGCCGCGCACGCCTTCATGACCGACGCGGGGATGGTGTTCTTCTTCCCGCTCGTGTCGCCCGCGACCTGGCGGATGCTCGCGATGCGGCCCCCGGACACATCGGGTGCCGCTGACCCGGATGTGAGCCTGGCGATGCTCCAGTCCCTCGTCGACCGTTACGTGGACCTGCCGCTGCGGTTGCGCGACCCGGTGTGGATGGCCGACTTCCGCATCCACAACCGCGGCGCCGTCCGCTACCGGGCGGGGCCCGTCTTCCTGGCCGGCGACGCGGCCCACATCCACAGCCCGGCCGGCGCCCAAGGCATGAACACAGGTATCCAGGACGCCCTCAACCTCGGCTGGAAGCTCGCCCACGTCTGCCGGGGCACCGCACCGGCAGCCTTGCTGGACACCTACGAACCGGAACGCGCACCGGTCGGCCGCAGCGTCCTGCGCTTCACCGACCTCGCCTTCAAGATCGCGACCAGTGCCCACCCCCTGATCCGATCGGCCCGCCTCCACCTCGCGCCCCGCATCGCACCGCTCGTCCTGCGCCCCGCGCCGCTGCGTGCCGCCGCTTTCCGGCGGCTCGGCCAACTCGCCGTCAACTACCGGCGCAGCCCGGCCACCACCGCCGGCTCCAGGCCACCCGGCCGCGGCCCCGAGGCCGGCGACCGGCTGCCGGACACCCCGCACGGCCTCCAGGCCCTGACGGCCCAGGCCGGCTACCACCTGCTTCTGTGCGGTCCGCCGGAGAGCTGGAACAGCGCCCCCGACCCCGCCACCCTCGACGCGGCACGCGCCGGTCTCCTCCACGTGCACAGACTCGGAACGGACGCTCCCTGGGCCGGCACTGCCCACTGCCTGGTGCGGCCCGACGGCTACATCGGTCACCTCGCGGCAGGCACGGACCTGACCGGCCTCATCGCCTACCTCGACCACTGGCTCCCGTTCCGGCAACCGGAACGCCCGGTCCCTTGAGGGCACCCCCCGCAGGGCGGAACCCACGGCCCGCGACGTGGCCCGTGGCGGCCGGCCGTGGCCGACTGCCCTGTTAGCGTTGCCTGTTGACGAGGGGGCGAAGGCGGCAGATGACATCGAACGCGTTCCGTATCGGGGGCGACCTGAGCGTACGGCGGCTGGGCTTCGGGGCCATGCACCTGCCGACCGAGCCGGGTCCGACCAGGGAATCGTCTCTCGCCGTTGCCCGGCGGGCCGTCGAACTGGGCGTCACCCTGATCGACACCGCATACCTGTACGGCGGGGGAGCCAACGAGGAACTTCTCGCCGAGGCCCTGCACCCCTACCCGGAGGGGCTGGTCATCACCACCAAGGTCGGCGTCGCGCGATCGGGTACCTCGGGGGAGTGGCGGCTCGACGGCCGGCCGAACGTCCTGCGCGACCAGGTCGAGGAAGCACTGCGCCGACTGCGCGTCGAGCGGATCGAGCTGCTCCAACTGCACCGCATCGACCCGGAGACCCCGCTCGCCGACCAGGTCGGCACCCTGCGGGAGCTGCGGACCGAGGGCAAGATCGGCCGGATCGGACTGTCCGAGGTCACCGTCGCCCAGCTCGAGCAGGCGAGAGGGATCGTCGACATCGCGAGCGTGCAGAACCGCTACAGCCTGCTCGACCGTGAGCACGAGCCCGTGCTCGCGGCGTGCGAAGCGGCCGGGATCGCATTTCTGCCGTGGCGGCCGGTCGCCTGGGGCAAGTCCGGGGCGACGGCCGGGATCGCCGCCGTGGCGGCCGAGCTCGACGCCCCACCTACGCAGGTCGTGCTCGCGTGGCTCCTCGGGCACTCGCCGGTCGTGCTGCCGATCCCAGGCACCACGCGGATCGACCACCTGGAAGAGAACCTCGCCGCCGAACGTCTCCAGCTGTCGCCTGCCCACCGCGACCGCCTCGACAGGCTGCCCGCGCCGGCCTAGGGCCACGGCCGCCCGCGTAGCGACGGCCCGACTCGGCTTCCGCGGCGTGCTGCGGGCCTTTCCTGCGGAAAGGAGGGGCAGTCCCCAGCGATCGATACGGTGCGTACCGAACCGGGGGCCTTGGGCGCAACCATGCGCATGATCCGGCGAGTTGAGATTCCACGCGCTGTCCTGGCGACGGGAAGCGTCCTCGCGCGACACGGCCGACGATTACCGCTCGCCCCTTTTGTGCAGTTTCATGCCCACTCCGCCCCTTGGGTGCATTCTCATGGAGGTCACGGAGGAGTCGGCGTGTCCGTATTGATAAGCATTGAATGTCCTTGGGTGGCGGCGAAGGTGATTACGATGGTGTGACCGTGGTGTGAAGATCGCGGCGAAGTGCTGCTCACTGAGCGTGGGAAGAGAAAAGGGGGAAAGGTGATTCCGCTTGAGTCGTCGACCGTCGTACTCGGCGCTGTTCCCGTGCTCGCGGAAGCGGTCCCGACGGTTGCCGCCGGGCGACGGGTGCCTACCGGCCGCACGATCATGGGCGACGTCGGGGGCCGACCCGGGTTCGTCGGCAGTGTGACGTGGTGGTTCGCCCCGGAGGGGCGTCGAGCGCGAGCGGCCGGCACATGCCGGGCCGCCGTCGACCGGGAAGAGGCCGAGCGGAAGCCGTCCCCCAGCGAACCTCTTCGTGTGAAGAGAAAACAGAAGCACCTATGGTGATTGTCCGGCCGGAAGAGCCGACCGTTTCCGGTGTACGGGGACATTCAGGTGTCAGGGCGCTCAGAGCAGCCGCTCCTGCACTGCTCGCTTATTCCGCAATTCGTTTTCTCTGCCTCGCTGTGCTCTTTCTGTGGTCCTGGGCCACAGGTCGCGACGCGACCGATCTGCTCGCGCGGCGTTGGGATTCTCTTTGGTACGTAAGGGTCGTTGAAGAAGGCTACGGGTTCACTCTCCAGGCGCCGGACGGCAGAGTCCTTTCGGACATGGCCTTCTTCCCGCTTCTGCCGTGGCTCGAATCGCTGGTGTCGGCGGTCACGTCTCTGAGCCCCGCGAATTCGGGTCTCCTCATCAGCGCGGTCGCGTCCCTCGTGGCGGCATTCGGGATATTCACGGTCACGGAGCAGTTGTACGGACCCAGGAGCGGTCTCTTCGCCGTTGTCCTCTGGGCGGCGCTGCCGGTCGGCATCGTCCAGTCGATGGCCTACAGCGAATCGCTGTTCGTGGCTCTGGCTGTGTGGTCGTTGCGGTGGTCCGTCAACGGGGACTGGATGCGCGCCGGCGTCTTCGCGTCGCTGGCCGGCCTGACGCGCCCGGTCGGACTGGCGGTCACCGCGGCGGTATGGGCCGCAGCGATCGTCCATATGCGGGCGACATCCGGCAGTCCGGCCGGGGCCCGGCCGACGGGCCGGATGATCGCGGGCCTGCTCGTCGCCCCTCTCGGAGCCGTCGGCTACATACTGTGGGTCGGTCATCGGGTGGGCTCACCCTGGGGCTACCTCGACGTGCAGGCCGAGTGGGGCAACGGATTCGACGGCGGGCTCGCCTTCTCGAAATTCATCGCCGGCCTCCTTTTCAGTTCGGCCTTCCTCGCAGGACTGGCTCTCCTCGTCGGCGTGTTCGCGATCGGCTGGCTCTACAGGAGAACCATCACCGAGAAGCAGCCTGTGGCACTGACCGTGTACTGCGGGGTGGTGGTGGTCCTGGCGGTCTGTGCCTCCGGATATTTCGGGTCCAAGCCCCGGCTGCTGATTCCTGCCTTTCCGCTTCTCATCCCTGTCGCGAACATGTTGAGCCGCACCAGAGGGAAGCAGGCGTGGGTCATCGTCGGAACGGCCGCCCTGGCGGCGGCTGTCTACGGCGCGTTCTGGCTGCACGGTTCCGGGCCGCCGTAGCGTCGCGCGACGTCGACGTCCGGCGACGCGGCGCGCTCGAATCGCACGTCGGCCGATCAGGACCGCGGCTGATCAGAGCTGCGGCCGGACGACGATCAGAGCGACGTCGTCGGTGCGGGCGGCAGAGCCGTCGGCGTGGTGCACGAGGCAGTCGGTGATGTCGTCCAGGTGGTGATCTTCGCAGTCCGCGAGGCGCCGTGCGAGACCGTCCGTGGTGTCGATGATGTCGGCGCCGGGGACCTCCACCAGTCCGTCGGTGTACAGGGCGAGAACGGCGCCCGACGGGAGAGCGATCTCCGTCGTGGGATATTCGGCGTTCTCGTCGATGCCGAGGAGCAGGCCCGGGGGAATGTCGAGAACCTCGGTGCGCCGGTCCGGATGGCGGAGCAGCGGCGGCGGATGCCCGGCCGTGGCGATGTGCGCCCGGTGGCGGGCGAGGTCGAGCTTGGCGATGAGGCAGCTGGTGAACAGACCGGGGTCCAGATCGGTCAGCAGGCGGTTGGTCCGGGTGAGGATGTCGCCGGGTGACGCGCCCGCGGTGGCATGGGCGTGGACGGCGGTGCGGACCTGGCCCATGAGGGCCGCGGCGGTGGTGTTGTGTCCCTGGACGTCGCCGATGGCGGCGACCGCCGTGGTCGCCGTGCAGCGGATCAGGTCGTAGAAGTCGCCGCCGATGTCCATGCCGTGGCCGGCGGGGCGGTAACGGGCGGCGACGTCCAGGCCGGCGACGGGAGGCAAGGTGTGGGGCAGCAACGCTGTCTGCAGGGTGTGGGCGAGGGTGTGCTTGGCGTCGTAGAGCCGGGCGCGGTCCAAAGCCTGGGCGATCAGCCCGGCCAGTGAGGTCAGCAGGGATCGTTCCGCCGGAGGAAACGGGCGCGGCCGGTCGTAGGAGAGGGCGAGGGACCCCACCGGGCGGCCCGAGGCGGTCAGAGGCAGGAACGCCCACGCCTTCCTGTCCCCGTAGCGAGGGGCGTGGGGATGGGCGAGCCGGAAATCGTCGAAGCTCGGGAAGAACTCGGCCGCTCCCGTCGTCACCACGTGCACGCCGGCGACGTCCGAGTTCAGCGGCATGCCGTCGATCCGTTCAAGGAACTCGCCGCTGTAGCCGCGGTGGCCGACGACCCGCAGTCGCCCCTCGTCCACCGTCATGAGGACCAGGCCCTGCGGACCGAGCGCGGGAACGATCTGGTCGGCCGCCAGGTCGACCACGTCCTGGACACTCACGGCCTCCGAGAGGGCGGCCGCCAGATGCGTCAGCTGGTACAGCGCCATGACGTTGACGGCCTCCGCCGGACGGGACGGGTGCTGTGCCGCAGGCGCGCCCTCGGTCTCCGCGGCGGGCGTGATGTGGACGCTGAGGCCGCTCTCGTCCGGGTACAGCTCGAAGAGCAACCGCGTGTCCGGCGAGCGGAGGGCAATGAATGACGTCGGCTGTCGGGAGACGACCGAGGCCCGGTAGCGTTCTTCGAACACCGGGTCCTGCAGCCACAGAAGGATCTCCCACGGGCGTTTGCCGAGCAGAGCGGCCGCTCCGGCGCCGACCAGCTCCGAGCCGGCCGGATTGATGTACGTGATCCGGCCCTCCAGGTCCAGCGCGCAGCAGCCCACCGGCAGACGTTCGGCGAATCTGTGCGCGGCCCTGGCCTGCGCCGGGTCGGCCTCCCGGGGGCGCGGCGGTGTCACGATCCGTGGTTCGCCTTCGGGCAGCAGCCGGTGACCGCTGTCGGCCGCGTGCCGCAGGATGTCCCCCGTGCGGCGGCAGAAGCCGTCGACGGCCTCCCGTTCGTGGGCGCTGAGCTGCGGCGGGTGCCAGATCGGCCACAAGAGCACGATCCCGCCCCACACATGATCCCCGCCGACCACAGGCGCGGCGCCGAGCATGAAGTCGTACGGGAGCACGATCCCCAGACGCGGATAACGGCGGGCGATCTCCTCCTGGCTGCCCAGCCACACCAGCTGCCTGCTGCGCATCGCGTCGGCCACCGGGATCGACGTGTCCAAGGGGATGCGGGACCACGGCGCGGCGATCCGCTGGGCCACCCCGGAAACCAGCGCCAGACGCAGCATGCGCTCGTCCGGCTCCAACAGGTAGACCATTCCGACCGATGCCCCGGTGTCCCGCACGACGTCGCCCATGACGGGGACGAGCTGCTCGAGCCCCGGACCGGAGGACGTGTCCGTGTCGGCGGGCTGCATGCTTCTTCACCCGGCCACGGTGTGTGAGGTGACGTCGCCGCGGTGTCGGTGGCGGTTGCGGGCCGCCTCGCCGGTCACGGCCGGTCGTGCGACACCCACGGACCGGCAGGCTCCCGCCCGCCGGTGCGCGGCGACCGCCGACCGAGCCACCGGACCGGCCGGATCCGGTGGCCGCGCACCGCTTCGATCACACCGTTCATCGACCATATATGGACAATACGTCCGCCCTGGTGTACCGGCACAGCGGAGTGGGCCGTCGGACCTCGGGTCCCAGCGGCCCCACGCAGTGCCTCCACGGAGACGACGCACCGTCCTCGTGCGCGGTCACCCGGCCCGCCGCACCGCCAGGCCGAACACCGCGGTCACCCGGCCGGCCGCACCGCCAGGCCGACACCGCAGCGCCCGCACAGCTGATGGATACGGTGAGCGCCGTCGTGCCATTCCCTGGCGCCGTCCCCACTGCCGCACACCCGGCACGTCGGCGTCGCAGGACTCCCGGCCGGCGGGACCGGGGACCGCAGCACCCGCTCGACCACCACGGGGAGCGGCTCGGTGGGATGGAACCGTGGATCGGGGCAGTAGGCGATGTTCCGCCAGCCGTGTCGACAGTGCCGCCAGGACTCATGGGCTGCCACCTGCCGGCGCCCCCTCGCCTTGTCCGCCCGGCGCCTCGCGGCGAAGGCCCGCTCGCCCTCGAGCCACAACCGCCGCGCGTGCCGCAACTCCTCGACCGCGCGCACGAGCGCGTCGGGATCCCGGTCCAGAGGCTTCGGGATCCTCGCACTGAGGCACAGGTGGTGGTACGTGGCGCGAAAGCCGTAGGGGGAGAAGTGCACGAGGCACGACCGCAGATGCGTGTGCCGGACGCGCACCGGCAGGCGCCCGTCGTGGACCCTTCTGCGGTGCGTGTCGAAGCTGCTCATCCCCGGGAGGTTATGGCCTGCCGTGCGGGCGCGGCACCTCACTTATGCGGCCGCGCGCCGTCCTGAGCCGGCGCGTCGACGGGCGGCCTCGAGGCGCCTTCACGCGCGCTTGTCCGACAGGCCCGAAGGAGGGCGGGATATCCCGTTGTAGGGCCGAGCGCTCGGACATAGGGTCACCCGCATGTCTCTGCGTGTACGTATGCGTGAATCCCTGCCCCGAGCCATGCGGGCCCGCGACAAGGTCGCGGTGAGTGCTCTGCGCGCGACGCTCGCGGCGCTGGACAACGCCGAGGCGGTGCCCGTGGGTTCAGCCGGCATCCGTGGGGCGGCGTCCCTCGAGGAGTCGCCGGTCGGCGCCGGTGCGACCGAAGTGGCGCGGCGAGAGCTGAGCGAGCAGGCGACCGCGGACATCGTGCGCGCCGAGATCGCCGAACGGCTGGAGGCGGCGGCGGAACTGACCGCGCCGGCGCACGCGGACCGGGCCGCGCGGCTCCGCTCGGAAGCCGCCGTGCTGCTCGGTCTCCTCGACGGACCCGGCGCCGCGTAGGTCACTCGGTGCGGCCTCGCCCGGCCCCGTTCCAGGAGCCGGAAGAGCCGGAGAAGTCCGACCGCCCCGGCGATCGCAGCTCTCGGATCAAGGCCCGGACGGCGGCCGGTGCCGCCAGTTCGCGGCTGGTGACGCAGCCGACCGACCGTGTGGGGCGCTCCGGGCCGAGATCAATGATCTCGACGGTGTCCGGTGCTCCGATCAGGGACAACTTCGGCATGACAGCCATGCCGAAATCGCTGCTCACCAACGAGAGCACTGCTCCGTCGTCCTGGGCCTCGATCGTCGCCGACGGCAGCCATTCCTGCTCCTGCCACCAAGTGCGCGTGTACGAGGTGCAGTTCTCGGTCCGGTCGACCAACGGCAGTGTGCGCGGTGACGGATGCCCGGCCGGGTGCACCAGCGCGTATCCCTCCTCCAGCAGGTCGGCGCCGATCAGCTCCGGCGGTACGGGAGACGTCGTCTCGATCGTCGCGATGCCCAAGTCCGCGCGCCCGTCCAGCACTTCGCCCGCCACCCCGCGCCCGACCTCCCGTACGATCCGCACCACCGGCGCCACCTCCGGATGGCTCCTGGCCGGCGCCTCCAACGCGCGCGGCAGCAGGTGGAGTGCGGCGCTGCGGACGGCGGCGATGCGCAGTGGCCCGGCCGCGGCGCCGCACTCCGCTCCGCGCACCTCGGCGCCCATCACCTCGAGGACTTCCTGGTGCCACATCTGCGCAGCGGCCGGATCGCGCCGGACCGGACCGTGGTCAGGGGGTTCGAGAACATCGTGGAGGCGTTCCTCGGCATGCTGCGGGGCGAGAACACCGGGAGGATGCTGGTGTCCCGGCCCGGGTAGCGCACCGGCGGCGCACCGGACGGGGCGTTCCCTCCGGGAAGCGGCGAGGCCGGCAACAGGACTTGCGGTGTCGCGGGGTGGCGGGACCCTGGAAGGGACCGGGGGCGACCGCCCGGACGCACGCTGTGCGGCCGCCGGTGGAGCGGGACCGGAAAGGACGACGTCATGAAGGCACTGGTGTTCCAAGGCCCGGGACAGACGTCCTGGCAGGACGTTCCGGACCCCGACCTCAAGGACGCCGCCGACGCGGTGATTCGCGTCGACGCCGCCACCATCTGCGGCACGGACCTCCACATCGTCAAGGGTGACGTCCCCGAAGTGGCACCCGGCACGGTCCTGGGTCACGAGGCGGTCGGTGAGGTGGTGGAGGTCGGCAGCGAGGTGCGCACGGTCCGTCCCGGTGACCGTGTGCTGGTGTCCTGTATCGCGGCGTGCGGCCGCTGCGTCTTCTGCCGGGAGAACCGCTACGGACAGTGCCGCGGGGGCGGCGGCTGGGTGCTCGGGCATCTGATCGACGGAACCCAGGCCGAGTACGTCCGTGTGCCCTTCGCGGATCTGACGGTGCACCCGCTTCCCGGCGCTGTGACCAGTGAGGACGCGGTCCTGCTGGCCGACATCTTCCCCACCGGGTACGAGGTGGGCGTTCTCAACGGGCGGGTGCGGCCCGGGGACACCGTGGTCGTGGTCGGCGCCGGGCCGATCGGGCTCGCCACCATCGCCACCGCCCAGCTCTACAGCCCGGGGCGGATCATCGCCGTCGACCTGGCGGAATCCAGGCTCCAGGCGGCACGCGACATGGGTGCCGACGCCACCGTCGGTGCCGACGAAGGCCCCGAGGCGCTGGTCGAGGACCTCACGGAAGGGCTCGGAGCCGAGGTCGTCGTCGAGGCGGTCGGCGTGCCCGAGGCGTTCGAACAGTGCACGCGGATGGTGCGCCCAGGAGGCCATGTCGCCAATGTGGGCGTGCACGGCAAGCCCGCGGCGCTCCATCTCGAGGAGCTGTGGATCAAGGACGTGACGATCACGACCGGACTCGTCGACACGCACTCCACGCCGATGCTGCTGCGCATGATGGCGGCCGGGCGGCTCCCGGCGGCGTCGGCGATGGTCACGCACCGCTTCGAACTGGGACAGATGGAGGAGGCGTACGACGTCTTCGCCCGTGCCAAGGACACCGGGGCCCTCAAGGTCGTGCTCGGCGGCCCGCGGCACGACGAGGTCAGTGTGCCCGCCTAGGGCCTCCCCTTCGGAACAGGCGGGATCCGAACCCACGAGCCCGGGCCCCGCGTCCACGGCGCGGTGCGGCGGGCGTCAGGCCTTCGCGCGGTGCGGCGGGCGTCAGGCCTTGCGGCGGTGCCGGGCCGAGGCCGTTCCCGGCGCCGTGGTGAGACCGTCCCAGGGGCGCCGGCGTCCGCCGCTCACCGCGGCGATACCGGTCTCGTCGTAGCGGGACGTCGCCAGCGACCAGGTCAGGTTGCCCGCCATCACATGGCGCATGCCGTCCACGTAGTGGCTGACGTGTTCGCGTGTCCCGGCCGGTACGCCCTGCTCGGCGAGCGTCCCGGGGAGGGAGGCGGCGAGCCGGGTGAAGCGGGCCGTCCGGGCGTTGGCGAGCGCGGTGATGTGCTCGACCGACTCCTCGAGCGTGCACCCCTTGTGCTCACGCTCTATGACCACGCTGTTGTTGACGTCTCCGGCCGCCAGCTCCTTGACCAGCGAGACGATGTCGTTGACGAAGATCACCACATCGCCGGTGATCTCACGCATCTCCCGCAGCGGGAAGGACCGGTGCAGGACCTCGGGCAGGGCGTAACCCCCGCACCGCTCCGTGAAGTCGAGGCACGGCTGCACCCCTATGGAGTGCCGCCGCACCTCGAGGAACTGCTCGAGCGAGGGCAGGCGGTCCGCATTGCGATGGTGTGCTTCCCCCACATGCGCGGCGAGGTACGCCTGCCAGTGGTCACGGAAGCGGAGCCGCCATTCGTACGGGGCGCCGGCGGTGGACCGCAGCCAGATGTCCCGGAAACCCCGGACGAGCGGGGTGTCCCCGCCGTCGGACGCCCGCGGCGCGCCGTCCGTCGTCATCGTCGCGACGAGGGCTTCCACCACGCCGCGGATCTCGTGGGGCCGGGTGCCCAGACCCCCGTCGAACTGGTCGTCGAAGATGAAGAACCAGGCGTTGAAGTCCGCGGCCAGTTCCAGGTCACCGGCCGTGGCGTCGGGGTAGAAGTAGGCCATCAGCCGCTCCAGCCGCAGCGCGTCGTACTCGGCCGTCGCCACGTCGCCCGTGAGCAGACCTGTCTCCTGCACCCACTGGAGCGTGTGCTGCCGGGCGCGTTCCGCGTACGGGCTCAGTCGCGCCGGGAACGGGATCCTGACGGCCGCGGTGCGCCGCGTGGGGTCCGAGGGGCTCGCGGGACCCGGAGGCCGGCGGCCGGAATCCGTCTCGTGTGCCATACGCCCCCCTGGGTGTCGCGGCGCGTCGGACGGTCAGTGGTGCGGTCCCACGCGGCCGGGTGCCGTTCCGAGATTAGGCGTTGTGCCGGCGGAAAGACCGTGGTCGGCGGATGGGACGGGGTGCGCGCCCAGCGCACACGGCACCTTGTGCGCCCCCTGGGCGCGCCCCCTTTTGGTGAGGGGCGAGACTACCCGGATTCGGCCACGCTGTTACCGCGATCAGATCATCCCGGGAGAAAAAGCCGTGCGGAGCACTACACATGGTTCTCGCGTGCGTACGCTTTGCGCACCCGGGAGTTGGGGTTCCGGGACAGAAGACCCGGACTCGGGACGACACGCGGTCGAGGGAACGGACATGGCTTACATGGGAGACCGGCCGGGGCGGCCGCAGCGGCTGCTGCTGGAGCGCGAGACGGAAACAGCGGCTCTGGAGAGCCTGTTGACCGAGCTGAGCGGGCCGTCCCAGGGGGTGACGGCGGCAGGCTCCGGCGGCCTGCTGGTCTTCGCCGGGCCGGCCGGGCTCGGCAAGACCACCCTCCTCAACGAGGTGCGCAGAAGAGCCGTGGCCCGCGGCTGCACGGTGCTTTCCGCACGAGGCGGGGAACAGGAGCAGAGCGTCGCGTTCCACGTCGTACGCCACCTCGTGCAGCCCGTGCTCGCGGCAGGCAGCGAGGCCGAACACCGCAGGACGCTGGGGAGTTGGTACGACATCGTCGCTCCGGCGGTGGGCCTGGTGGCGGGCGGCGGCAACAGCTCCCCCGATCCCCAGGGAGTACGGGACGGTCTGGACTGGGTCGCCACACGGTTCGCCGTCCAGCACGCGCCGCTGGTGGTCATGCTCGACGACGCCCACTGGGCGGACGCCGAGTCGCTGACCTGGCTGACCGGCTTCGCGCCGCGGGTCACCGAGCTGCCGATGCTCCTCGTCGTCGCCTACCGCCCCGACGAACTCCCCGCCGACGCCCTGGCGTTCGGCAAGCTGGCCGAGCGCCACGGGTCGCGCCCCTTCGACCTCGCGCCGCTCACGCCCGGCGCGATCAGCCGCATCGTCAGGGACGCCCTGGGGGAGGACGCCGACGACGCGTTCTGCCGGGAGACCTGGGCGGTCACCGGAGGGAACCCGTTCGAGGCGGTCGAGCTCGCCGCCAGGGTCGCCGACCGCGGGCTCAAGCCCCAGGTCGTCCACCTGCCCGAACTGAGGGAACTGGCCTCGGCGGTGAAGGGCGGCGGCCTCATCGAGCGGCTGGAGCGGCTCGGCACCTCCGCCGTCCGGTTCGCCTGGGGCGCCGCCGTGCTGGGCGCGGAGGCGTCCCGCAGCCGGGCCGCGAGCGTCGGCGGACTGGGGGACGCCGAGTCCCTGGACGCCGTCGCCGCACTGCGCGAGGCCCGCATCCTCGCCGACCCGGCCCGCGACGGGAACGACGAGGACGACGACCGCCTCGAGTTCTTCCACCCCCTCGTCTCCACAGCCGTCTACCGGGCGATACCGGCCGCGTTCCGCGTCGCCATGCACGGCCAGGCCGCCGCGGTCATCTCCCGAGCGGGTCTCGGCGCCACGGCCGCCGCACGGCACCTGCTGGAGACGCACCCCGAGAGCGACCCCTGGGTGGTGCAGCAACTGTCGGAAGCCGCCCGCGACTACCTCCGGGCAGGCGCTCCCGACGCCGCCCGGCGCTGCCTCACCCGGGCACTGCGCGAACCACCGGCCATGGAGGACCGCGCCCAGGTCCTGTTCGACCTCGGCTGCTCCGCGCTGCTCACGGAACCCGCGATCACGGTCAATCACCTGCGGGCCGCACTGGACGAACCCGTCCTCGACCCGGCCCTGCGGGAGGCGATCGTCTACCGGCTGGCGCAGGCCCTCGGCCACTCCGACCGGATGGCGGAGGCCGCCCGCACGGTCGCCGACGCGGCCCGATGGGCCACCGACGCCAGGACCCGGCTGCACATGCAGGCGGAGCAGTTCATGTGGAACGCCTTCCGGGCCGACGAGCAGGACTCGCCCGCCCGTTCACGCAAGCTCGCCCGGCTCGCCGACCACCTCACCGGCAACGGCACCGCGGAGCGCTACATCATGGGCCTGCGGGCCTGGGACGCGATGGTGCGCGGCGAACCGGCGGCGACGGCGCTCGAGTGGGCGGAGAAGGCCCTCGGCGACGGGCTGCCGTGGACGGACGACCAGTGGGGCTTCGAGGTCCCGGTCCTGGTGGCCCTCACCTTCATGTACTGCGACCAGCCCGGCCGGGCCGAGGAACTGTTCCAGAAGGGCATCGCGGAGTGCCAGGACAGAGGCTGGCGCGGCGCGCACCTGTCCTTCGGCTACACGCTCCTGGGCTACATCCGCTACCGCCGTGGACGCCTCGACTCCGCGGAGACGCTGGTCCGCGACGGTCTGCGGATCGCGGACAGGGTCGGGCACCGGGTGCCGGCGCAGTACTTCGCCATCGGCATCCTCATCGAGATCCTCCTCGCCCGCGGCCGCACGGAGGAGGCCGAGGAGGTCGCCACCACCTACCACTACGGCGACATCGTGCCGAGCGCGGTGGTGTACCCGGACGCCCAGACCGTCCACAGCGAGCTGCTGCTCGCCCTCGGCAGGCGCCGCGAGGCCGAACAGCAGCTCGTCCGCGTCGGCGAGCGCCTCGAGCCCCGCGGTATGCGCAACCCGGCATGGTGCCCCTGGCAGCTCCACCTGGCCCGGGCCAAGGCGGCCACCGACCCGGAACAGGCCCGGGAACTCGCCGCCGAAGGCGTCCGCAGGGCGCGCCGTTTCGGCACTCGGTCCGCCGTCGGACAGGCACTGCATGCCATGGCCGCGGTGACGCCCGGCCCCGAGCGGGCCGCGGTCCTCGCCGAGGCCGTCTCGCACCTCGAGCGCTCTCCCTCCGGCCACGACCTGGCGAGCGCGCTGATCGACCACGGCGTGGCACTGCGCCGCAGCGGGCTCCCGCAGGACGCGGCCGAGCAGCTGCACCGGGGGCTGGAGGGGGCCGTGCAGTGCGGGGCCGACGCCTTGGTGTCGCGGGCCCGGGAGGAACTGGACGCGACGGGCATGTGGCCGCTCCAGCCGCGTACCGCGGCCGCCGACACGCTCACCGTGCAGGAGCGCACCGTGGCCGAATGGGCCGCCCGCGGCTGGTCCAACGCCCGCATCGCGGAGGCGCTGGGAGCCGCGGACCCGGTGGTGACCAGACTGCTGTCCGACATATACCTGAAGGCCGGTTGCGATCAGGCCGGACTGCCACGGCTCCTGGCGGGACCCGACTCCGACGCGTGGGCCGGTCCCGGTTCCCCGGCGGTCCCACGGGGTCATGACCCCGCGGAGTCGTGACGGCTCACGGCGTCGGCGGCTGCTCCAGGACCAGGCGGATCTCCGTGACCTCGTAGCCGGCGCGGTCGAACGCGGCGGCCATCGGCAGGTTCACGGTGTCCGTGGTGGCGGTGATCCGCTCCGCGCCGGCCGCCGCCTGGAAACGGGTGATGTGGGCGAGGATCTCGTCGATCAGCCCGCGGCCGCGGAGCTCCGGGACCACTCCCAGATATCCGACGTTCCGGTTGTCGCCGCCGGTGCTGGACGGTATGGCAAGGCCCGCGAGCGCGCCGTCGGCCGTGTACGCGAGCCGCCACCAGTCCCGTTCACCGGGGGCGTCGAGATAGAACCGCATGTCTTCCCGGGCCTGGGCATCCGCGTCCTTGGCGGCCAGTTCGCGCCCGGTCCGGACGTCGAGACTGCCCTGGGCGAGGCGCCGGAAGGCGTCGAGGAACGCGGCGTCGTCACCCGGCGCGAACGTCAGCCTGGTCCCGGCCGCCGGCAGGCCCGCCTGCGGGGTCCACTCGTAACGCAGCCTCTCGACCTCATCGGTCAGGCCGGCGCGGTGGGCCGCGAGCCGTCGCCACTCGACCGCGGACGCGGTGCGGGCGTCGCCGCGCCAGCCCCGGGGAAGCGCGAGGTTGTAGAGCGGATCCCGCTCGGCGCCACGCTCCCGGAACGCGCGGTGGCCGGCCTCGAGGAGGGCCACGGCCACCCGCGCGCGGTCCGGCACGTCCTCGCGGACGTGGAGGCAGTCCAGAGCCACCGGGAGCTCCCCGTCCGTGCGGCCCCACCACAGGGCCCGCCCGAGCAGCTCGCCGCCCGTGTCCTCGGCCGTCCACGTCCATTCGGGCCGGTACTGCCGTGTCTCCCAGTCTTCGCGGAAGCGGTCCGCGCTGATCCAGTCGAGCGGCGGTTCCGCGAGGAACGTGGCGACGCGTTCGGATTCTGCGGCAGCGATGGAGCGGACGAGCACAGGGCCTCCGGGGCGCGTTCGGTGCGCCACGGAGTGCGGCGCCCCGCGATGATCACACAGGGCGGCCATCGGTACACAGCGCTTTTGGCGACGGCCGGTCTCGGTGCGACGGGATCCCGTCATTCCCGGCCGGTCGCCGCGTTCGCCGCTGTCGGACCGGGGTAGGGGGAGGGCGTGAGTTATGTGAACCCTGGCGGGGAGTATGCGCGCGACAGCCGGTACATCACCACCCGCGTCACCGCGGACGGACGCGACGGCTTCCCCGTGGAGCCCGGCCGCTACCGCCTGGTCGTCAGCCGGGCCTGTCCGTGGGCAAGCCGGGCGGTCATCGTGCGGCGGCTGCTCGGACTGGAGGGCGTGCTGTCGATGGGCATCGCCGGGCCCACGCACGACGAGCGCAGCTGGACCTTCGACCTCGACCCGGGCGGCCGCGACCCGGTGCTCGGCATCGAGCGGCTCCAGGAGGCGTTCCTCGCCCGCGATCCCGGCTACGACCGGGGCATCACGGTGCCGGCCGTCGTCGACGTGCCGACCGGCAAGGTCGTGACCAACGACTTCCGGCAGATCACGATCGACATGTCGCTGGAATGGACGGCGTACCACCGCGACGGGGCGCCGGAGCTCTACCCTCCCGAGCTGCGGCCGGAGATCGACGCCGTCAACGAGGTCGTCTACAAGGACGTGAACAACGGCGTCTACCGTGCCGGTTTCGCCGGGTCGCAGGAGTCGTACGCCGAAGCGTACGAACGCCTGTTCGCGCGGCTCGACCTGCTCTCCGAGCGGCTCCAAGGGTCCCGCTACCTCGTCGGTGACACGATCACCGAGGCGGACGTACGGCTGTTCACCACGCTGGTGCGCTTCGACGCCGTCTACCACGGTCACTTCAAGTGCAACCGGCGGAAGCTGTCCGAGATGCCGGTGCTCTGGGCGTACGCGCGTGACCTGTTCCAGACGCCCGGCTTCGGTGACACGGTCGACTTCGACCACATCAAGAAGCACTACTACCTGGTGCACAGCGACATCAATCCGACCGGGATCGTGCCGGTCGGCCCGGATCCGTCCGGCTGGCTCGAGCCGCACGGCCGTGCGGCGCTGGGCGGGCGGCCGTTCGGCGACGGCACGCCGCCGGGGCCGGTCGCACCGGGGGAGGAAGTGCCGGCCGTGCCGGGAAGGTCGTAGGCCCGATGAAGGACAACCTGGGCGCCGTGAAGATTTCCGCAGCCGCGTTCTGTGGCCGGGCGGTCACTCATGGGGTAGTTTCAGGTCCAGCAGTCGTGGTTCCGAAGTCTCGTGCGCTCACGGGGAGTTCCCGTGGGCGCATTTGCTGTTCAGCAGTCCGAGGACCAGGGCGATCACCTCACCCAGAGGGCATCGGACAGCCGATGCCCCGCGTCCGAAATTGGAGAGCAGCATGGCTTCAGGCACCGTGAAGTGGTTCAACGCGGAAAAGGGCTTCGGCTTCATCGCCCAGGACGGTGGCGGCCCCGACGTCTTCGTCCACTACTCCGCGATCAACGCCTCCGGGTTCCGTTCCCTCGAGGAGAACCAGCAGGTCGAGTTCGACATCACGCAGGGCCCGAAGGGCCCGCAGGCCGAGAACGTCCGTCCGGTCTGACCTGACGGCACTCGCGCGGAAGGCGCCCCCGGCACCATGTGCCGGGGGCGCCCTCGTGCCCGGACGCGCCCTGCCGTCGCGAAGGCGCGGAGTGAGAAGGCCTGGAGGGGCGCGGCGCGGGCGCGGGCGGCGCGGAAATCCGGGGGCGCGGAGGTGCGCGGCCCTGTGCGGGTGTATCCAGGAGGCATGGGTCATCGGCCGCTGCGCGGGATTCGTCCCCGGCCATGGGAGACCGGCCACACGCTGCTGGCCGTGGTCCTCGCGCTGATCATGACGGTCACGGTGGTGGACATCCTCGCGCCCCCCGAGGTCCACCTGGGCCCCTTCCTCGCCGCCGCCCCCGCCGTCACGGCCTCGTTCGCCGGCCCGCGGATCACCGCCTGCATCGGCGCGGTCGCCGTCCTGGCCCAAGCGGTGGTCGCGATCGTCCGCACCAGCCTCATCGATCTCAACCACAGCTTCCAGCTCATCGCACTGATACTGATCTCGGTGTTCGTCACCTTCTTCGCCCACCTGCGGGAACGGCACGAGAAGGAACTGGTTCAGCTGCGTTCCGTGGCCGAGGCCGCGCAGCAGGTCGTGCTCAGACCACTGCCGCACCGGGTCGGCCCCCTGCGCATCGCCTCCGTCTACCTGGCCGCCGAGGCGGAGGCGCAGATCGGCGGCGACCTGTACGCGGCCGCCCGCACCGCCGACGGGACCCGGCTCCTCATCGGTGACGTCCGTGGCAAGGGCCTCGAGGCGGTCGGGGACGCCGCCCTTCTCCTCGGCGCCTTCCGGGGCGCCGCCCACCGGCAGGCCGACCTTCCCGCGCTGGTCGCCTATCTGGAGGGAACCGTCTCCTCCGACCTGGACGACCCCGGTGCGGCCGGGCCCGGCGGCACGCCCACCGAGGCGTTCATCACCGCGGCAGTGCTCGACGTCCCCGACGACGTGCCGGCCGTCGACATGGTCAACTGCGGTCACCCGCCGCCGCTGCTGCTGCGGGACGGCGAGGTCGTCGCTCTGGAGGTACGCCGTCCGGCCCCGCCGCTCGGGCTCACCGAGTTCGTGGGGCCGGCCTTCACCGCGGAGACGTTCGTCTTCGAGCCCGGCGACACCCTCCTGCTGTACACGGACGGCGTCATCGAGGCCCGTGACCAGGCCGGTACCTTCTTCCCGCTCGCGGACCGTCTCGCCGACTGCGCGGGCCGGACGCCGCAGGCGCTCCTCGACCGCCTCCGCCAGGACCTGCTCGACCACGCGGCCGGCGGGACCCTGGGCGACGACGCCGCGATGGTGGCCGTTTCGCGTACCGCGCCGGACCAGGAGAACGCGCACGCGCCGGCCCAGGAGAGCGCGCACGCGCCGGCCCAGGAGAACGCGAACCCGCCTCTTGGACGGCCGGCGGTGCGGTACGAGGCACAGAGCGCGGCCAGGCGGCCGCCCTTCGGTCCACCGGCCGGTCCCTTCCGGTGATGGCCGCACGACTTCCGAGCGGGAGGCACCGACCGATGTCCGAGAACCCCGTCGCTCCCGTGACCGTCCACGAGACGCTGCCCTCCCGCGTCCTCGTAGGCCCAGGCGCACGCCACCGCATCCCCGGGGAGATCGAACGGCTCGGTGCCCGGCGGGTGCTGCTGGTCGCCACCGGGTCGGCCAGGGCCGCGGCCGGTGAGCTCGCCGGGGCGCTCGGCCCCCGGCTGGCGGCCCGCTTCGACGGGGCCGTCGTGCACACCCCGGTGGCGGTGACCGGCGAGGCGATGGAGGTCGTGGGGGAGACGTCGGCGGACGCCGTGGTGGCGATCGGCGGCGGCTCCGCCGTCGGCCTTGCCAAGGCGCTGTCGGTGCGGACGGGGATGCCGCAGGTCGCCGTACCGACCACGTACGCGGGCTCGGAGGTGACCCCCGTCCTGGGCGAGACGGAGAACGGAGTGAAGACCACCCGACGCGACCCGGCCATCACGCCCGGGACGGTGGTCTACGACCCGGAGCTGACGCTGACGATGCCTGCCGGCCTCACGCTGACGAGCTCCCTGAACGCCCTGGCCCACGCGGTCGAGGCGCTCTGGGCACCGGACGCGACGGCCCTGAGCGACGCCCTCGCGACAGAGGCGGCCGACGGCATCCTGACGGTGCTCCCGCACGTCCTCGCCGATCTGTCGGCGCTCCGAGGACGCGGACGGCTCCAGGAGTCGGCCTGGCTCGCCGGCCTGTGTCTGGCCCGGACCCGGACGGGACTGCACCACCAGCTGGCGCACGTCCTCGGCGGGATGTTCGACCTGCCGCACGCGGAGCTCCACGCGCTGCTGTTGGCGCACGTCATGGCGTTCAATCTCCCGTGGGCGCCGAAGGCCGCCGCCCGCCTGGAGCGGATCGCCGGCGGTGACCCGGTCGAGGTCGTCGGCAGGCTCGCCGGCGGTCACGACGGCCCGACCACGCTCGGGGCGCTGGGTGTTCCGCGCGACGCCCTGCGCGCGGTGGCGGAGCGGGTCGTGGACCGGCCGTATCCGAATCCCCGGCCGCCGGAGACCGAGGCGCTGACCCGGCTCCTGTACAGCGCCTGGTAAGGCCGTGTCCCCACCCCCCTGCGAGCCATCTGCCACATCTGGCGCGCTCCCGCGCAGAACCGCCTCCAGCAAGCCGTCGCCGCGCACCGCACGACGTACGCATCGAAAGGAC